>JBDQIL010000231.1:0-6600 GCA_040264415.1 Myxococcota bacterium | reverse complement strand
TGTCGTCCTCCTCCATCGCCACGAGGTATCGGCGCGGGATCCGCGCGCCTTCGGCCACCTCGTCGAGGGTCAGGCCGCGTCGCTCTCGCTCCTGGCGCAGGCGCGTGCCGCTCACCGGTGCGCGCCCATCACAGGCAGACGCGGGCGTGCAGGTCGGAGGCCGCGTCGCCCAGGTTGGTGCGGTTGGCGTCGGACATCACCACCTTGAGGTAGCTGCAGGCGCCGGTGCGGTCGTCCATCTCGACCAGCAGGCGAGCGGCCTGGTAGTAGGCACCCGAGGCGGAGTCGCCGCACAGGTTGATGACCACCTCGAAGTCTTCGAGCGCCCGGTCGCGGGTGCCCAGGGCGGCGTAGGACAGGCCGCGGTTGAAGCGGGCCTGGCAGACGTTCGGGGCGCGGTCGATTGCGGCGCTGAGGCGCTGCACCGCCTCCTCGTACCGGCCAGCCCGGTGCAGGGCCTGGCCGAGGTTGGACAGCACCACGGCGGGCTTGCGGTAGGTGAGGTCGGTCAGCGCGATCTCGAATTGCTCGATGGCGCCGTCGAGGTCACCCGTGCGCAGCAGCAGGTAGCCGTAGTTGTTTCGCACCTCGGCGTTGCCGTCGAGCCGCACCGCCCGCTTGAAGCAGCTCTCAGCCGACTCGTAGGCGTTCTGCGCCATGTAGGCGAGGCCGAGCTTGTTCCAGGCGTTCCAGCTGCGGGGGTCGATGTCGGTGGCGTCGCGCAGCACCTGCAGGGCGCCGGGCGCGTTGCCCTCGCGCAGGTATGCCGATCCCAGATCGACCCGGGCCTCAGCGCGCTCCACCCGCTTCTGGCTCACGCAGCCCCCGGCCAGGGTGACGACGAGGAGGGCGCAGGCAGGCAGGGCGCGCATGGGGGCTTCCGAGGTGAGCGGGCGTGGGCCGAGTCTACTCGATGGTCAGGCTCAATCCACGTACTTCGACAGCAGCGGCCCCAGGGCCTGCTTCACGTCAGCCGGGATGGCCGCGGGGTCGGTCATGATGGCGCCGGCCAGCGCGCTCGACTGCGGCGCGGGGCCGTCGAAGGCGGCGATGCCGGGCGCGGCCTCGCGGATGATCTGCTGGGCCAGGGCGACGTTGGCCCGCACCACCTTGACCACCTGCTCGACCGTCACGTCGTCGTGGCCGGTGTGCCAGCAGTCGTAGTCGGTGGACATGGCCAGCGTGGCGTACGAGATCTCGGCCTCGCGGGCCAGCTTGGCCTCGGGGAGGTTGGTCATGCCGATGACCGAGGCGCCCCACGACCGGTACAGGTTGGACTCTGCGCGGGTGGAGAAGGCCGGGCCCTCCATGCAGACGTAGGTGCCACCGTCATGGACCGTGGCGCCGGCTGAGCGGGCGGCCCCCAGCAGGATGTCGCGGAGCGCGCCGCAGACCGGGTCGCCGAAGGCCACGTGGGCCACCACGCCGCCCTCGAAGAAGGTGGCCGGCCGGCCCTTGGTGCGGTCGATGAACTGGTCGACCACCACCACGTGGCCGGGCACGATCTCCTCTTTGAGGGAGCCCACCGCCGACACGCTGATGATCCAGGAGACGCCGAGGGCCTTCATGCCGAAGAGGTTGGCCCGGTAGGGCACCTCGGACGGGTTCAGGCGGTGGCCGATGCCGTGGCGCGGCAAGAAGACCAGCTCGACGCCGTCGAGGCCGTCGAGGCGGCCGATCAGGTAGGGGGCCGACGGGGCGCCGAAGGGCGTCTCGATGGACTCTTCGCGGACGTCGAGCAGGCCCTCCATCCGGTAGAGGCCGCTGCCGCCGATGATCCCGATACGAAGCACGGATGCCATGGGTTCTCCCTGGGGCCGCAGGGGTCGCGCGGCCCGACGTCGGCCCCTAACCCGCGACCCGCCCCTCGTCTGCTCTGGAGGAGCTTCATTGACGTGTCGAGTGTGCTCCCGCGGCGGCGGCGCCGGTGGGGGACAGGCGGGCCGCCATGCGCTCGGCGGCCTTGCCCAGCTGCCCGCAGGCCGCCGAGATGTCGCGGCCCTTGGTGGTGCGCACCGAGCAGTGCACGCCGCTCCGCACGAGGTGGTTCTGGAAGGCCTTGACCGTGTCGTCGGACGGGCGCCGGATGTCGCGGTCGGGGTTCTCGTTGTAGGGGATGAGGTTGACCTTCGCGGCCACCCCCTGCATGAGCCCCACCACCCGGGCCGCGTCGTCGAGGCTGTCGTTGAAGCCGCCCATCATCACGTACTCGAAGGTGATGCGCTTGGTGGCCTGGATGGGCAGCTCGCGGCAGGCCTGCATCAGCTGGTCGAGGCTGTACTTCAGCGTGACCGGCATGACCTGGCGGCGCTGGGCGTCGGTCGAGGCGTTCAGGCTCACCGCGATGTTGACGGGCAAGGTCTCGGCGAGCCGCTTCATGCGGGGCACCAGGCCCACGGTGGAGACCGTGACGCGCCGGTGGCTGAAGTTCATCGCGTGCTCGTCGAGCAGGATGCGCAGCCCGGTCACCACGTGGTCGAAGTTGTGCAGGGGCTCGCCCATGCCCATCATCACGATGTTGGTGACCCGCGGACCGGGACCCGGGTCTGCGTCGAGGTCTTCTTGGACCCGCAAGGCCTGCAGGGCGATCTCGGCCGGGGTGAGGTTGCGCTTCAGGCCCAGGTCGCCGGTCAGGCAGAAGGTGCAGCCCATGGCGCAGCCCACCTGGGTGCTCACGCAGAGGGTGAGCCGCGCGGGGTTCGGGCCGGCGCGGTTGGCGTCGGGGATGAGCACCGACTCGATGGTGTGGCCGTCGTGTAGCCGCCAGAGGTACTTGCGGGTGCCGTCGCGGCTCACGAAGCGGTGGGCCCGCTCGAGGTCGGAGACCCGGGACACGGCGCCCAGGCGCCGGCGGGCCGCCTTCGAGATGGTGTGCATGCCGTCGAAGTCGGTGGCGCCGAATTGCCACAGGTGCTTGAACACGCGCAGGGCGCGGGCCTCGGGCTGATCGTCGCCGGCGTGGCGAAGCAGGGTCGCGAGCCCGTCGATGTGGAGGGCGCGGGCGTCGATGCGGCCGTCGGGGTCGGCCAGGGCGGTCATGGCGCGGGGGAGGACCATGTCAGCCACATACTTCGGCCCGGGGGCGCCGTCCGGTGAATCGTCGTGGGCTGTGCGCCGACCGCGGGGCGGCGCGATCGCTCAGTACCAGGGCAACCACGCGTCGGGGTCGGCGACGCGGCCCGCGTAGAAGTGGCTGGCGTCGACCGCGCCCCCCGACGCGCCGAAGTATTCATCGTTGGTGCCGACGCCGTCGGTGCTCCCCTGGGTGGACCAGTAGGTGAAGCCCACGATCTCGTCGTCGGAGTCGGTCAGCCAGTCGATGAAGACCACGTTGTGGCCCGAGCCGCTGTGCCGCCAGAACTGGACGAAGTCGCCCGGCTGGACGGCCGCCCAGTCGGTCACCCGCTGACCGATGCCGTAGTTGTCCATCGCATCGACGATGCCCATGCCGTACAGGTCGCGCACGTACCAGTCGGTGCGGAAGGTGTAGAGCTCGTCGAAGTCGATGCCGTTGAGCGAGCCGTCTCCGCCCCAGGCGCGGTCGACCGCGTCGAAGGCGCGCATGAAGACCTCGAAGGTGAGGCCCACACAGAAAGACCGCTGCTCCGGATCCCCCGCCGAGAAGAGCTCGCCCATGTAGTAGATGTCGTGGGGGTTTCCGCCCCATTCGACCCCGGACGGCCACCAGTACGCGTAGCTGCCGTCGGTGGGGTAGTCGTCGAGGTAGCCCATCACGAGGTCGTTGAAGGAGCTGTCGCCCACGCTGGTGGGGTCGGTGACCGTGAGCCGGATGGCGTCGGAGGCCACCAGCTCGCCGTCGGCGAAGCCCAGCACCTCGATCTCGCGCTCGAAGCCGGTGCCCGAGAACTCGTAGGTGAGCAGCTCGCCGGCCGAGACGGTGCCGAGCGACCAGTCGTCGGCCCGGATCTCGATCTGGTCGATGGGGGCCGACGCGGTGACCGCGAAGCGGACCGGGTTGGGCACGACGGCGCCGTCTGCGGGAGACGAGAGCGTGACCCAGGGGGCGTCTTCGACGACGTTGATCCGGATGCTGTGCTCGGAGACGGCCGCGCCGCCGGCGTCGAGGCCCACGAGGCGCAGCGTGGTGTTGCCCGGCTCGAGGTCGACCCGGAAGGCGCCCAGGCCGCTGGGGTCGATGAGGGTGGCCTCGTTGACCACCGCGCCGTTGGCCTCGAGCACCACCCCGGCGATGTCGGCGCCGGCAGTCCACTCGATGACGGTGCGGGGATCTTGCCGCATGCCGTTGAAGGGCGAGGTGATGCGAACCCAGTGGTCCTGCGCGAAGTCGTCGCTCGGGGGGGCCACGCGCTTCTTGCTCTGGGCCGAGTCGTCGCACGCGGCGAGGGGGGCGAGCAGGAGGGCCAGCAGGGTGATGCGCATGGGGGCTCCGGGCCGGGACGTGGAAGCTGTAGCCAGCTTGCCGCCTCCGAGGGAGCCCTGCGCGCCGCCAGACATCTCCAGACAGGTCTTCACCCGGCCGTCACCCCGCCGGGCTCAGCCCGGGCAGCAGGCGACCATGAGCGGGGTGCCCCACGACACCTGCGCCACCCCGTCGACGTCTTCCCAGTCCACCCGCGGCGCGTCGCCCTCGACCCGCTCGCCGCAGTCGGGGGCGGTCCAGGTGAGCACGTAGGAGATCTCGCTGACGCCGTAGGTGGTGGGGGCGCTCAGGTCGGGATCGTCCACCGACTCGGGCATCTTGTTGGCCCAGGTGTAGGTGGTGGTGCCGTCGGCGTTGTCGGTGACCCAGGTGGGCTTCCAGGAGAACTCGCTGGCGACGGTGCCCGCCGGGATCGTCTCATGGACCGTGGTGTTGCCCGCCGCGCGGCCCAGGTTCACCACCTCGATGGTCAGCGCGCGCGACTCGCCGGGCTTCAGCTCGATGTAGTTGGGCACCCGCCCGACCACGAGCACCGGACCCTCGGCGATCTCGTCCCAGAGGTTGTGCTGGGTCTGGCTCGCGCCGGTCTCGGGGTCGTTGTAGTCGTCGTGGTCTTCGACGCCGTTGTCGTTGATGTCGCTCTCGAAGAAGATGTGCTTCATCAGCGGCTCGGGCACCTCGGCCCCGTTGAAGTGGTAGTCGCTGGTGGGGGCGGTGAGCTGGGTGCGCTCGACGCACCACCACGCGGGGCCGGCCTCCGCCGTGTAGTCGAGGGCCCAGGTCTCGCCGGGCGCGATCTCGAGGCCCTGCTGGCCGGCCTGATCGGTGCCGTAGGCGTAGTCGCCACTGCCGGCGGCGGCGTCTTGGCTGCCGCCCGAAAACCAGATGTGCCAGGCGTCCATGCTGACCGGCTGGGGCCCGGCGTTGTGCACGTTCATGGCGCCGTCGTACCAGGCCTGCACCCAGCCGCGGCTCCACCCCTCGCCGAGCTCCACCGTGCCGTCGGGCTGGGGGCAGCTGGGGTCGAAGGACTCACCCACCGGCTCGTCTTCGACCGGGAGATCGCCAGTGTCGACCGCCTCGTACTGTTGCAGGCCGAGCGGGTCGCCCGCGGCGTCAGCGGGCCCTGTTGCGGCGAGGTCGCAGCCGGTGACCGCAGCGAGCGCGAGGGGGAACAGTCGGATCATGGGGGGCCTCCCGAGGCCAGTGTAGCCACTCCATCGACCAGAACCGTCCGCGCTGAAGCCGAGTCACCGGATAGGCTCACCCGATGCGCGTGGTCGTGACCGAGAAGCCCTCTGTGGCGAGAGACCTGGCCCGGGTGCTCGGCGCCCGAAAGCGGGGCGACGGCTGCCTCATCGGCCCCGATCTCCGCATCACCTGGTGCTTCGGCCACATGGCCGAGCTGGTCGATCCCGCGACCTACGATCCGGCCTGGCGCACCTGGTCCCCCGACACGCTGCCCATGGTGCCGGAGCGCTTTCAGCTGCAGCTGCGCGACGGCGTGTCCGATCACTGGAAGCACCTGCGCAAGCTCGTGCGGTCGGCAGACGAGCTGGTGAACGCCTGCGACGCCGGCCGCGAGGGCGAGCTCATCTTTCGGTACGTGCTCGAGCTGGCGGGTGCCGACAAGCCGGCCCGCCGCTTCTGGGCGTCGTCTCTGACCGACAGCGCGATCCAGCAGGCGTGGGGTCGGCTGCAGCCCGGCGACCGCTACGACGCGCTGGCAGACGCCGCCCGGTGTCGGAGCGAGGCCGACTGGCTGGTGGGGCTCAACGCCACGCGCGCGATGACCTGCCTGGCCCGGTCGAACGGGGGGGGGCAGTTGCTGAGCGTCGGGCGGGTGCAGACCCCCACGCTCGCGATGATCGTGCAGCGCGACCGCGAGATCGAGGCCTTCGTCCCCGAGGACTTCTGGCGGGTACGGGCGCGCTTTGCCGCCGAGGCGGGCACCTTCGACGCCCTGTTCTTTCGGTCGGGGGAGTTCGGCGGTGGCTCGGGTCCGCGCGATCGCGACGACGAGGACGCCCCGCGCCCCGAGCGCCTGCCGTCCGCTGAGGCGGCCGCCCAGGTCGAGGCCGCGGCCGCCGGCCAGGTGGGCACGATCACCGAGGCGCGCCGGCGCCGCACCACCGAGCGGCCTCCGCTGCTCTACGACCTCACGGCGCTGCAGCGGCGCGCCAACCAGCGCTATGGAC
>JBDQIL010000230.1:0-6621 GCA_040264415.1 Myxococcota bacterium | reverse complement strand
GCCTGCGGTGGACCGAGCCCATCGAGGCGGCCACCTGGGGCTTCACCCTCGTCGCCTGGACCAGCGCCCAGGCCCGGGCCGACGGGGCCGCGCCCTGCCTCGAGTCATCGTCGCTCGACGGCGCCGACGCCGACGCGCCCATCCGCGAGCTGGCTGGCTCGTGCGACGGCGACGGCGACGCGCTCGTGGCCATCCGGGTCGACGCGGTGGGCGAGCCGGCCCTCGACAGCCTCGAGGGCTACTTCTACGCGCCCAACGGCCTCATCGGTGGCCCCCAGGCCGACCGACGCACCCTCACCCTGCCGGCCGACGCCCGCCGCGCTGTGGCGGTCGGAGCGGTCGACATCGCCGACAACGCCTACACCGAGGGCGGACCCGCGGGCCGCTACAGCAGCCGGGGGCCGACCGAGGACGGGCGACCCAAGCCAGACCTGTCGGCGGCCGCCGGGGTGAGCACCGCCGCGTTCGGCTCCCGGGGCTTCGCCGGGACCTCGGCGGCCGCGCCCCATGTGGCCGGGCTGGCCGCGCTCATTATCCAGGGCGAGGGCCTCTTCGGTGCGCCCGAGGCCGTGACCGAGCGCTTGGTCGCCCGGGCGCTCGATCTCGGGGAGCCGGGGGAAGACCCGCGCTACGGCGCCGGCGCCGCGCAGGCCGGAGACGCCCCGCGCCCGTGTGGATGCGCCCCGTCCGCTCCCTCCCCGACCGGCTGGGCGGCCTGGCTGCCCCTTTTTGCGGTCTTCGTCGCGCGGAAGCGCGGTTCGCTTGCGGGCTGTCAAGGTCGGGGATAGCCGCCGCCGATGCCCGGTCCCGGCCCGCCCTTGCCCATCTTCACCGACGACCTGCTCGCAGACCTCTCCCGCCTTCCGGGGGCCAGCCACAGCTTTCTCAAGCAGCTGAGCCAGCCCGATGGCGCGCCCGTGCGAGCGCTCCTCGAGCGCACCACCGCGCGGGTCGATCCTTCGGTCGCCTCCCGCTGGGGCGACATCCTCACCTCGCTCGACAACCGTCGATTCTTCCAAGGCTTTGGTGAGGTCAGCGCCGCCCGGCTCCTGACCGACGCCGGCTGGTCCGTCAACGGGCTGGCTCCCCAGCGGGGAGCCATCGAGGTCACCCGACCCGACGGTCAGCCCATGGACCTGCTGGTGCTCGGCTTCATCCGCCAGGTGCGCCCCACCCCCGATCGCGAGGTCGTCGCGCGGCTGGCCCGCGCGCTCGACCGCGCGGGCAGCCAGTCGCGCCTGGTGGTGCTCGTGCGGCGTTGGCTGCCCCACGACTTCGACCCCGAGCCGGTGCGCCGCGCCGTCGAGATGTGGCTCCGCGAGGTCGACCGAGGCGGCTGGGACGGCCGCTACGCCGCCTACGACGACGAACACGTCAGCCTCGAGTTCGCGCTCACCCGCGAACAGGCGCGCGACGATCAAGGCGTGGTGGCCTTCACGCTCGGCCCCTTCGCCGCCCACCACACCCTCGAGGTGGTCGAGAGCCGCATGGTCTACGAGCTCGACGCCTGGCGCGCCCGCGGTGGCGGCCGCGACCGACCGGCCCTCGTCTGCTGCGTGTCCGACCAGCCCTGGCGAATCAACCGCGGCTACCTCCGCGAGGTCTTCCTCGGAACCCCCGACTGGGTGACCACCGGCGCCGAGGGCATGCGCCTGGCCTTCTCTGAGAGCTACGCCCCCGCCCTCTTCCGCGATCCCCAATACCGCTGCGTGTCTGGGGTGATGATGGCGGAGCGCCCTGCCCAAGGGCCCGCCGAGATGCGCGCCCGCGCGTGGCTCAACCCCTGGGCCGACCAGCCGCTCGACGCCGAGCAGCTCGGCGCGCTGCCCGCGCTCGGGCCGGTCGAGGTCGCGGGAGACCGGGTCGTGCTCGGTTGGTCGCGCCCGCCAACGGCACCATAGGCCCGGTCGCGTTAGCCGCCCTTCCCGAACCCACCGGAGGGCGACATGAGCAAGGATATCCAGGCGGTCCTGACCAGCCTCGGCATCGAGTCCGTCAACAGCGGCGCATGGGCAGGCCACGCCCTCGACACCAGCGGGGGCGAGGTGGTCGAATCGATCAACCCCGCCACCGGCGAGGTGCTCGGAAGCGTCACGCTGGCCAACCGAGGCCACCTCGAGCAGGTCACCGCCGCCGCGGTGGACACCTTCCGTCGCTGGCGAACGCTGCCTGCGCCCAAGCGAGGTGAGATCGTCCGCCAGATGGGCAACGCCATGCGCGCCAAGAAGGACGAGCTCGGTCGCCTGGTCACCCTCGAGGTCGGCAAGATCCTGAGCGAGGGCCTGGGCGAGGTGCAAGAGAGCATCGACATGGCCGACCTCGCGGTGGGCATGTCTCGGCAGCTCTGCGGGCTCACGATGCACTCCGAGCGCGACCAGCACCGCATGTACGAGCAGTGGCACCCGCTGGGCCCCATCGGCATCATCACCGCCTTCAACTTCCCCAACGCGGTGTGGGCCTGGAACGCCATGGTGGCACTCGTCTCGGGCGACACCGCCATCTGGAAGCCGTCGCTGAAGGCCCCGCTGACCGCCATCGCCACGCACCGCATCTGTCACGCGGTGCTCGAAGAGCATGGCTTCGGCGGCGTCCTGGGCCTGGTCATCGGCGCCGACGCCGAGGTGGGCGAGGCGATGATCCACGACCCCCGCCTCCCCCTCATCAGCGCCACGGGCTCCACCCGCATGGGTCGCCACGTCAACCAGGTGGTCGCCGGCCGACTGGGCCGCTGCCTGCTCGAGCTGGGCGGCAACAACGCCATCATCGTCGACCCCACGGCCGACCTCGACCTCGCGCTGCGCGGCATCCTGTTCGGAGCGGTCGGCACCGCCGGCCAGCGCTGCACGTCCACCCGCCGCCTCTTCTTGCACGAGAGCATCGCCGAAGACCTCACCGCGAAGCTGGTGAAGGCCTACGGCCAGGTTCGCATCGGCGACCCGCTCGACCCCAACACGCTCATGGGACCGCTCATCGACGACGACGCCGTACAGCAGTACCGGCGCGCCATCGACACCATCCGCGAGCAGGGCGGAGAGATCCTGTGCGGCGGCGAGGCGGTCGACGGCCCTGGGAGCTTCGTCAAGCCCACCGTGGTTCGGGCGACCCCCGACCTGCCCATGTGCCAACACGAGACCTTCGCGCCGATCCTCTACGTCTTCACCTACCGCGACCTCGAGCAGGCCATCGCCTGGCAGAACGACGTCCCCCAGGGCCTCTCCTCCGCCATCTTCAGCGACAGCTTCCGCAGCGTCGAGGGCTTCTTGAGCCACGCCGGCTCTGACTGCGGCATCGCCAACGTCAACATCGGCACCAGTGGTGCCGAGATCGGCGGCGCCTTCGGCGGTGAGAAGGAGACCGGCGGCGGGCGAGAGGCCGGCTCCGACTCCTGGAAGGCGTACATGCGGCGTCAGACCTGCACGCTGAACTGGAGCCCCGAGCTGCCGCTCGCCCAGGGCGTCACCTTCGACCTCTGAGCCCCACCCCATCGCCCCGAGGGCGCGAATGGCCAAAGGCCGCTCATCCAAGAAGCCCCCCGCCCGAAGCCGTCCGGCTCGGGTGATGGACTGGCTGCTGGTGGCGTCTGTGGCCTTCGTGGGGGTGGTCGCGGCTGGCTACGTCTGGTTGCCCGAGGTTCAGCGCGCTGCGGCCACCGCGGTCCAGCGGGTCAGCGACGCCGCCGGCTGGAGCGAGTAAGCTCCGGTCGCCCCCCGGCCGGAGCTCCGATGCGAATCACCCTCGCCCTGCTGGTCATGGCCCAAGCCTGCGACCCCGCGCCCAAGGCGGCGCTCGACAGCGGCGGCCGCGACGTCGAGGTCGGCGACGGCGCGGACGGCGACCCGTCAGACGACGGCGCTGACGGCGCTGACGGCGCTGACGACACCTCCCCCGAATACACGGCCTTCGACGGCTTCCTCACCCAGGACGTCGCCGGCCCCGGGTCGGACACGCCCGACCTCTGCCAGCTGGTCTGGCTGACCACAGGACGTCCCGCGTCGAGCACCTGTGACGGTTGCGTCTGGAGCTTCTTGGTGAGCGGCACCTACGACCCCGCGCTCTCCGAGCCGGGCGCGTGCGGAGAGCCCTCCCCGTTCACCATCACCTGGGCCACCGACGGCGAGACGCTGTTCTACGAGTACGGCGGGGGGTTCTCGCCGTTCTCCCCGGTGGACACGTGGACCCCAGGCGGCACCGACTACAACTTCGCGGCCTCGACCGCGCGCACAGACGGTGACTACACGACCACCCTGCTCGCGGGCGCGCGGGTGCGCTGACCCCAGCCGGGTCGCTCAGCGCTGAAGCTCGTCGAGCCCCGGCAGGTCATCGGACTCCGTCGGCTCTACGAACAGCGGCGCGGCCTCTTCCCGCTTCACCTGCTCGCTGGCTGCGTACAGGGCCTTGGCCTGCGCCGCCACCTCGAGGGCTTCCTCGGTCTTGCCCTGCTTGTCGAGCAGGTTCGCCTGCAGCAGCAGCACCTGCGGGTCGTCCGGGGCGGCCGCGAGCGCTGGGTCGAGGATGGCCGCTGCGGCGGCATAGTCACCGCCGTTGAAGACCGCTTGCGCCCACGCCCGGCGGGCCTGGATGTCTCGGGGCGCGAGCCGAACCAGCCCGGCGTACTCCGCGGCGGCCTCATCCCATCGCTTCTGCGACATCATGGCGTTGCCCAGCTCCCACCGAACCCGCAGGTTGCGGGGGAACCAGGCGCTCTCCTGCTGCAGGTGCGAGACCAACCCTTCGAGGTCACCCACCGCCGCGGCGATCATGCCGAGCGAGCGGTGAACCAGTTGGCGGGGCTGACTGTCGAGGAGCGACGCCAGCAACAGCGGCTCAGCCTTCGCGAGCTGGCCCTTTCGCATCCACAGCACCCCCACCAGCGCCTGCAGCCCCCGGTTCTCCGGCTCGGCCTCGAGCCAGCGGCTGCCCAGCGCGAGCCCCTCGTCCACCCGCCCCATGTCGGCGAGGTACTGCAGCATCGAGTACCGGGCGAGGTCGTCGCCAGGCACCTGCTCGTAGATGGTCTGGCTCAGCTCGAAGGCCTCTTCGAGGCGGCCCTGCCGCGCGATGACCGAGGCGAGGTGCGAGCGCAGGATGGTGCCCTGGGGGTTGAGCTCGACGCCCTTGGCGAGCACCGCCTCGGCCTCGGCGAGCTTGCCCCTTCGCTGCAAGACCTGAGAGAGCATCTGGCGAACCTCCGACATCATGGGGTGGTCGCGCAGGATCTGGCCCAGGGCCGCGGCGGCCTCCTTGGACTTGCCGGGCGCGCGGGCCAAGCGTCGGGCCCGCTCCACCGTCGACACCACATCCTGCTGGTCCTTCGCGTCCGGCAGCCCCGTGACGTCCATCGGCGCGACATCGGCGCCCGCGACGTAGCCCAGAGCGGCGAGCTGCTCGACCACCTCGGGGCTCGCAGCCAGGGCCTCGACGCTCACCCGTCGGTCCTGCACCCCGTCGACGAAGGCCTGCAGCGCCGCCACCCGTTGAGGCTCATCGGCGAGGCGATTGACGGTCTCCTCCGGATCATCGTCGACTTGGAACAGGCGCGGGTTGGGGGTGGCCATCAGCTTCCATGGGCCCTGCGCGGCCGCCCACTCGGGGTGGAACCCGAACCGGGTGTAGACGGTCTCGGCCTCGAGGAAGACCGGCGCTCGCTCGCGGTCTTCCCCGCGGGTGAAGCCCGACAGATCGGCGCCGTCGAGGTCTTCGGGCACCGGCAGCCCCAACAGCCCGAGCGCCGTGGGGGTGACATCGACGTTGCTGACGGTCACGGCGTCTACCGACCGCGGAGCGGCCATCCCCCCGGGCGGCCGCACGATGAAGGGGATTCGCATGGTCGGGTCGAAGGTGTACATGCCGTGGGTGGTCTCGCCATGCTCCGAGCGAAGCGCCTCCCCGTGGTCGGCCACCAGGATCACGGCGAGGCCGCGGGGGCCCGCTTCGGCCTCGGCCGCCGCCACGAGCCGCGCGAGCTGGGCGTCCATGTAGGCGATCTCGCCGTCGTAGGGCCGCCCCTTGAGCGCCTTGTCGTAGGGCGCAGGCGGCGAATAGGGATCATGGGGATCGTAGAAGTGGGCCCACGCGAAGAACGGCTCCGAGTCGGGCTTCTCTTCGAACCAGCCCATCAGGTCGAAGACGACCTCTTCGGCCCGGCGCTCGCGCCCCCAGCGACTGTCACGGGCGCCCTCGCTGGCCTCGACCGCGTCGAAGTAGGTGTCGAAGCCCTGGTCGAGGTTCCAGATGCGGGTGGTCACGAAGGCCGAGATCGACCCGACCGTGTGGTAGCCCTGCCCCCGCAGGACCTCCGCCAAGGTGGTGTGCTCGTCGGAGAGGGTGGCGTCGCCGTTGGTGTGGAGCCCGTGCCGCGTCGGGTACAGCCCCGTGAACATGCTCGCGTGAGCCGGCGTCGTGAGCGGCACGGTGGCGTAGGCGCGGTCGAAGCGGAGCCCCTGCGCGGCCACCGCGTCGATCGCGGGGGTCTGGGCGCCCGCGTAGCCGTATGCACCCAGGCGGTCGGCGCGGGTGGTGTCCATGGTGACGATCAGCAACGACGGACCGTCCGCCGTACCAGCGGCCGCCCGCGTCGGCGCCGGCGCCTCGGTGGCCGCGGACGGGGGACCGGCCGCGGGG
>JBDQIL010000229.1:0-6643 GCA_040264415.1 Myxococcota bacterium | reverse complement strand
GCCCCGCGCAGTAGCCCCCGTCCCCCGCTGCGGCCGCCGGTGAACCCGGCGGCCGCCGTCGTGTGGGGCCCCCCCGGGCAGGCCCGGGTTACGGACGGCTCCCTCCTCCCGACCCTGGAGCACCCCGTGGCCTCGAAGAAGTCGAACAAGGGCGGCCCCGTCCGCACCGTCGATCTGGACCGCGTGCGGAACATCGGCATCGCCGCCCACATCGACGCCGGCAAGACCACGCTGACCGAGCGGATCCTCTACTACACCGGCGCCAGCCACAAGATCGGAGAGGTGCACGACGCCAGCGCGACCATGGACTTCATGGCCGAAGAGAAGGCCCACGGCATCACGATCGGCTCGGCCGTCACCATGTGCCCGTGGAGCGACCAGACCATCAACATCATCGACACCCCCGGGCACGTCGACTTCACCATCGAGGTGGAGCGCGCCATGCGGGTGCTCGACGGCGCGGTCATCGTGATGGACGGCGTCCGCGGGGTCGAGCCCCAGACCGAGACGGTGTGGCGCCAGGCCAGCCGCTTCGAGATCCCCCGGGTCATCTTCATCAACAAGATGGACCGCCCCGGCGGCTCGATCGAGCGCTGCTTCAAGAGCTTGCGCAAGCGGCTGGGCGCCCACCCGGTCCCGGTCTGCATCCCGGTGGCCGACGGCGAGCGCGTGCTCGACCTGGTGAACCAGCAGGTGGTCACCTTCTCCGGGCAGCTGGGCGGCGAGGTCACCCGCGGCCCCGTGCCCGACGATCTGGCCGACTTGCTGATCCAGCATCGCGAGAGCATGCTGCTCGCCTGCGCCATGGAAGACTCCGAGCTGGAAGAGCTGGTGATGGAGGAGCAGGACATCCCGGTGGAGCGCATCTGGGCGGCCCTGCGCAAGGCCACGCTGGCCGGGCGGGCCCACCCGGTCTTCGGCGGCTCAGCGCTCCGAAACTGGGGCGTGCAGCCCCTGCTCGACGGCGTGCTCAAGCTGATGCCCACCCCTCTCGCGCCCGCCCGCCATCGCCCGTGAGCCCGCCCCCGAGGGCGAGCCCGCCGGCGAAGATGTGCTGGTGGAGATGAGCCCCGACGGCCCGCTGGTCGCGCTCGCCTTCAAGGTGCAGCTGTGGGACGGCCGCCGGCACGTCTTCATCCGCATCTACCAAGGCACGCTGCAGAGCGGCGACCAGGTGCGCATCGGCGGACAAGACGAGGTCGAGCGGGTGGCCCGCATCTTCACGGTGGACGCTGGACGCAAGAAGCGCATCGACAGCGCCACCGCGGGTGAGATCGTGCTGCTCGCCGGGCTGCGCAAGGCCAGCACCGGCGACACCCTCTGCGACCCGGAGCTCGACGTCATGCTCGAGCGCATCGTGGCCCGCGAGCCCGTGCTGGGCCTCGCCGTCGAGGCCACGTCGTCCAAGGAGCAGGAGAAGCTGGTCGAGGTGCTGCACAAGCTGACGGAAGAAGACCCCACCCTGCGCCTCGAAGAAGACGCCGAGACCGGGCAGCGCGTGCTCAAGGGCATGGGCGAGCTGCACCTGCAGATCATCTTCGAGCGCATCCAGCGCGAGTACAACCTCGAGGTGCGGGCCGGAAAGCCGCGGGTCATGACCCGCGAGACCATCGGCGGGACCGGCAAAGGCAACGCTACCGTCGATCGGCACTTCCGCATCAGCGAGGACAAAGAGCTGCACCTGCACGCCCGCTGCCTCGCCCGCGCGCGGCCGCTCGAGCGCGACCAGGGCATCGAGATCACCTGCGAGCCTCGGGTTCTGCCCGCGGGTGCCCCATTCACCGCCGAGCAGATGGAGGCGGTGAAGGCCGGCGTCAGCGACGCCACGTTCTCCGGCCCGGTCGAGGGCGCGCTGCTTCAAGACGTGGCCGTAGAGCTGGTCGAGGTCGAGGTCTTCGAGGCCGGGAGCACCCCGCAGGCGCTCCGCATCGCGGCCAGCCAGGCGGTGCGCGACGCCCTCATCGACGGCGGCGGCCAGGTGCTGCGCCCCCTGATGAAGATCGAGGTGGTGGTCCCAGACGAGAACCTGGGCGCCGTGCTCGGCGACCTGCAATCGCGCGGCGCGATGATCTCCGGACAGGAGAGCGACATGGGTACCACCACCGTGATCGGAGACGCGCCCCTGCAGGCCCTGCTCGGATACACCACCGAGCTGCGCAGCATGTCCAAGGGCCGCGGGCAGTTCACCATGGAATTCGCCCGCTTCGACGTGTCTTAGCAGCCGGTCGGCCGGTGGGTCCTCGGGGGTGACGGCGCGCGTCTCGTGCGGCCGGGTGCCCCCCGAGCACCCGGCATTCGATCCGGCTCTCCGCGTCCGGTAGGCTCTGCATTCAACCGACCGGGAACGCGCCGTGAACGAGTTCGCCCACACCCTTGAGGTCACCCGCCTCGTGCACGCGCGCCTGCTCGAGTGGGTGCGGGAGATCCTCATCCGCGCCGGCATGGACTCGGTGCAAGTGAAGGGGCGCTTCAGCGAAGAAGACGCGGCCGGCCCCACCATGACGGTCTTCCCCTACCAGATGGGCGCGTGGCCCAAGATGGTGGAGACCAGCTCCGACATCCTGCTGTTCGGCAAGCCGCCCGACAGCGAGGGCGTGGTGCCCGGCGCATGGACCAAGGTGGCCCAGCTGCTCACCGAGTGCATGCTCGACACCTACCCGGTGGACAAGGCGCGGGGCAGCCGCCCGGCGCGGGTGCGCCCGGTCACCCCGCTCACCGATCTGCCCGACCCGCTCAAGGAGTGGTACGAGGCCCAGATCGACGACGGCTCCACCAACAACTGGACCGTGGTGGGGCGCCGCGACACGGTCTCGGGTCGGCTGCCGAGCCTCTCGTGGCGGCGGCCGCTCATGATCCGCCAGCTCTTCTTGGTGCTGGCCAACGACACCGACTCGCCCTCGGGGCTGCACGCCGGGCTGCCCTTCGGCTTGTCGGCGCTCGCAGTGGTGCTGCTCGGCATCCAGGTGGAGAAGACGCTCGCGGTGGAGGTGCCGGCGATGCCCTGCGACCCCGCCCTGCTCAACTACATCGACGCCATGGCGCGGTCGATTGGAGACGAGCGAGGCGAGGAGCTGCACCGCCTGCTCGACGTCCTGAAGAGCCCCTTCAACAACAACATCGCGCTGCTGCCCTTCCCCGACCTGCCGAGCGACGACACGGCCGAGGTCATGAAGGCGCTGAACAAGACGCTGCAGCCCGTGGTGCACCTGGGCATCCAGCTCGGCGTGGGCGCGGGACCGGTGTTCGCGCCGTCGGTCAGCCCGATCTTCTCCACCAAGCGGATGACCGATGAAGAGGATGGGGGCGTGGGCGACGGCAAGCCGCGGAAGCGGCGGCCCTGAACAGCCGCCTGGCCCCACGGGGTAGACTCGCCACGTTCCACACCCCACGGAGGCACCAGTGAGCAGCGGCGCAGCATCGGCAGCGGAGATCCTGGAGGCGGCACCCGACACCGTGTCGCTGTGGTTCGCCTTTGGAGGCGCCCCCGACAGCCCCACCCTCGTGTTGGGGGATCGCACCGCCGATCCCCGCGGCCAAGACTTCCTGCCGCGGGCCAAGGAGCTCGCGAACGCGGGCAGCACGACGCAGGGCGTCGCCAGCCGCAAGGGCGGCGGCGCCTTCACGGTGCTCTCGCGGGTCGCCTTCGCCGACCTCGTGGCACAGGTGGCCGCATGGACCGCCGCACATGTGGCCGAACATCGAGGCCTGCTGGAGCTCAAAGACCTGCGCTACGTGCAGGTGAGCGCGGAGAACAAGCCGGTGGATCAGCAGTCCGATCCGCTGGCCTGGGACGCCGTCGACGACGCGGTGACCGCGGCCGATGCCGAGCCCACAGTCGAGGTCGACGACCGGGCCCGCGCGTCCTGCGACGTGCTCGCTTCTGGCGCGGAGAGCTGCTGGTTCTGGCTGAGCGTCGCGCCCGACGACGGGCTGGCGACGCTGGTGCTCATCGACCGCACCGGAGACCCGAAGGGTGCGGGCTTCGCGGCGGCCATCAAGGCCGCCATCGCCGACGGCGTGCCCAACCCGGGCAGCGTGCGCGGCCTGCTCAACATCAACGCGGGGGCGGCCCCGATGGGGGTCGGGCGCAGCAGCTACCCGGGCTTCGTCGATGCCATGGTGGCGTGGGTGAGGGCATGCGGCGACCTCGACGGCGCCGAGCGCCTGCGCGGGGTCGGCTACACCCAGCTCGACGCAGCAAACCAGCTGGTCGAGCGACAGGTAGACCCGGGGGCCTGGGAGGCGGCGGCGCGGGCCGAGGCCGTGGCCGCCGGAGAGGTGGTCAAGGAGGAGACCGAGGCCGACAAGATCGCCGCGGTGGTGACGGAGGCCGAGCCCGGCGTGC
Organism: Myxococcota bacterium; assembly: GCA_040264415.1. Lineage (GTDB taxonomy): Bacteria > Myxococcota_A > UBA796 > UBA796 > UBA2385 > M30B51. The sequence goes on along the minus strand of JBDQIL010000229.1, from coordinate 2,298 downwards.
AGATGTGGTACTGGCTGGGCCGCGGCGACTCCGGCGTCGAGCTGGTCATGCGATCGGTCGACCGCGACCCGGGCCGCTCCGACTTCGACCGGGGCGTGCTGCAGGCGAGAGAGCGGCTGGGCGGCGACGACGACCTCGAACAGACGGTCGGGCGGGCGCGCAAGCTGGCCGACGGCACCGTGGTCTACACGTCGCTGACCGAGGCCCGAGGGTTCACGGCGTCGCTCAAGGAGTGGGTGATCCGGGAGAGCCCCGATGCCCCGTCGCTGGCGGCCATCGTGGGCGCGCGGTTCCAGTACGTCAGCGAACAGGGCAACGTCTTTCAGGACCAGCCGTGGCCCGCAGCGGGCAAGCGGTCGGACCGATCCCGCAAGGCCCACAGTGAACCGCAGGGGTCCCCCGCGCCAGCGCCGGCGCCGGCAGCCCAGGCCGCCGAGCTGCCCGTGGCCGAGGGGCTGCCGGCGGCCCGCCGGGCCCTGGACGGCACGCGGGTCGACCTCGACGCCTCCCGCGACGCCGTGCTCGACGCCATCGAAGACGCGGCCGACGCGCCGACCGCCCGACAGGTGCAAGACCTCTCCGAGGCGGTCGACACCCTCGCGCAGCAGGTGGACAGCTGGCTGGAACAGCGCGCCGACTTCGACGACGCCCGCGCCGAGACCCGCGGCCTCCGCCGCGCCGCATGGGGCGACGCACCCGGGGCGACGCCGACCTGCCCGACCTCGACGGCGACGCCGACGACGCGGCCGAGGACGCCCGCGACCTGGGTGGGGCGATGGTCGACGCTGAGGAGGCCGCGCTGGCATGGCGGGACGCCGCCAAGGGCCCGCCCTTCTCGGCCCGCAACCCGCTCGAGCTGCCCGACCTCTCTGTGCCGGAGGGCCTTCGCAGGCTCTGCGAGTCGATCGACGCCCTCGAGGCCGCCCTCGACGAGACCTGCGCCACCGACACGCCGCCCCCGGGCGCAGACGCCCTCGCCAGCGCCGACGACGCCGCCGCGGCCGCACGCGACGGGGTGCTGCCGGCGCTGCTCGATCTGTCGGGCGATGCCATCGCTGCCTCCGAGGCGCTGAGCAAAGCCGCCGTGAAGCTGGAGCAGCACAGCGCATCGCGGCGGGCCTTCCCCGAGAGCCTTCGCGAGAAGTTCGACCTCCGACTGGGCGAGGCCACCGCGGCCCTGACGCAGCTCGGGGGCACGCTGCTGTGGTTGACCCGGCCGGCTGACCGGGCCTGAGGGGCCCTTCGCGGCACCGCCGGGCCGGTCTCCGGCGGGGCCGTGCACCCGCGGAGGCCGGTCGGGCCCCCGTCCTCTGGTGGCACGACCCGTGCCCTCATCCCCTCGCCTCGCGCTATCGCGTGGGCGTCGCCCCGGAGAGCCCATGCGCGCCCAGATCCTCCTGCCCCTGCTCGCTCTGGCCGCCTGTGTGGGAGGCGACAAGGTGGATGGGATCGCCGACACCGGCGACACCGAAGCCGTAGACGCCGACCGCGACGGCTGGACCGACGACGAAGACTGCGACGACGACGACCCGTCCCGCGCGCCGGGCCTCGAGGAGCTGTGCGATGGCATCGACAACGACTGCGACGACGAGGTGGATGAGGGCGTCGCCAGCGCCTACTACGCCGACGCCGACGCCGACGGCTACGGCGACCCAGACGCCGAGATCTTGGCCTGCGAGGCCCCCGCGGGGGCGGTGACCCTCGACCAGGCCACCGACTGCGACGACGACGACGACCGGGTGCACCCCGCCGCCACCGAGCTGTGCGACGGCATCGACAACGACTGCGACGGCGCCATCGACGCGGGCCTCACCATCACCGTCTACAGCGACGCCGACGGAGACGGCGCGGGTGACCCGGCCACCGCCGTCGAGCAGTGCGCGGTGGGAGAGGGGCAGGTGGACGACGGCAGCGACTGCGACGACACCACCGCAGACGTGCGTCCGGGCAACGCCGAGGTCTGCGACGAGCTCGACAACAACTGCGACGGGACGGTCGACGAGGGGGTCACGACCACCTTCTGGGCCGACCGCGACAGCGACGGCTACGGCGACGTCACGGCCACCCTCGAGGCCTGCGCGCTGCCCGCCGGCTACGCCGCCAATCCCGATGACTGCGACGACGGCGCGGCGGCCACCTCCCCCGCCGCCACCGAGCTGTGCGACGGCATCGACAACGACTGCGACGGCGACACCGACGAGGACGACGCCGCCGACGCCGCCACCTGGTACGCCGACGCCGACGCCGACGGCTACGGCTGACACTGATCAACCTCTGACGCGGCCGACGAGCCGGCTC
>JBDQIL010000228.1:0-6651 GCA_040264415.1 Myxococcota bacterium | reverse complement strand
GTGACCAGCAGCGCGACCCGACGACCCGCGAGGTGGTCGCCCAAACGGGGCACCGCGCGGTCGCCCAGCGTGGCGGGGGGGGGGAGGGGAGCCGTCCCAGTCGGTCGGGCTCACAGCTCGATCTCGCCGTCGATGACCTCGACCTTCATCATGTTCGTGGCCCCCCGCATGGGCGACTGGCCAGCGAGCACGACCACCTCGTCGCCGTGCTTGAGCTCGCCGTGCTCGAGCAGGGCCCGCTCGCCGGCGAGGATGAGGTCGTCGGTGCCCTTGATTACGGGGATGTTGAGCGAGTGCACGCCCCAGACCAGGGCCATCCGGTCGGCCACCTGCTGCGAGTGGGTGACCGCGAAGATGCCAAGCGGCGGGCGACTCTTCGAGGACTTGATGGCGGTGCTGCCCGACCAGGTGAAGACGACGAGCGGGCGCGGGTGCGCGCGGACCGCGTAGCAGGCGGCCTGCAGCACGGTGCGCTCGGCGCTGTTGCCGGCGGGCAAGAGGGCGAGGTCGGGCGCGCGCACCCAGTCGCTGCCCTCGACCTGACGGGCGATGCGGTCCATGGTCTCGACCGAGCCCACCGGGTAGCGGCCGGTGGCGGTCTCCCCCGACAGCATCACCGCGTCGGTGCCGTCGAGGATCGCGTTCGCGACGTCGGTGATCTCGGCGCGCGTGGGGCGGGGGTTGCGCTCCATGCTGTCGAGCATCTGGGTGGCGGTGATGACCAGACGGCCGGTGCGGTTGGCGGCGGCGATGAGGTCTTTCTGGACGACCGGGACCTGCTCGAAGGGGATCTCGACGCCGAGGTCGCCCCGGGCGACCATGATGCCCTGCACCGCGGCCAGGATCTCGTCGATGTTGGCGACGGCCTGCGGCTTCTCGATCTTCGCGATCACGGGCATGTCGCGCCGGCCGAGGGGCTCGAGGCAGGCCCGAAGGTCGGCGATGTCGCGCGCGTGGCGGACGAAGCTCAGGGCCACGTAGTCGGCGCCTGCGGCGACCCCGACCGCGAGGTCGGCCTTGTCCTTCTCGGTGAGGGCCGGCGCCTGGATGTCGGTGTCGGGGAGGTTGATGCCCTTGCGCGAGCCGAGCGCGCCGCCGTGGATGATCTCGATGTCGACCTCGGCGGGCCCGTCGGGCCCGGCCGGGCGCACGGCCACGACGGTGCCCGACAGCGCGCCGTCGGCGAAGAGCACAGCCTCGCCCGGCTGGACGTCGTCGGCCATGGTGGGCCAGGTGGTGCCCACGCGGGTGCCGGTCGCCTCCCGGCCGTCCATCACCACCGTCAAGACGTCCCCCGTGGCCAGCTCCACGGGCGGGTCGATCGTCCCGGTGCGGATCTTGGGCCCCTGCAGGTCGAGGAGGATGGCGACGTTTCGCCCCAGCTCGGTCGCCGCCCGCCGGATGCGCGCCACGTCCGAGCGGATGCCATCCGGGGTGGCGTGGCTGCAGTTGATGCGGGCGACATCCACCCCGGCCTGGAGCAACGCGCGCAGGGTCTGCGGGTCGCGGCTCCCGGGGCCGATGGTGGCGACGATCTTGGTGTGGCGGCGGGCGGCGGAGGGGGAGGTCATGGCGGCTGGCTAACCCGGCTCTTGGCGGACACCGATGGTCCGGCACGCGGTCAGTTTCTGACCGAGGCGGTCGTTCCACAGGCGTTCCACCGCCCCGCCCGCGATCCTGGGGCAGGATCGCCGCCCTCCAGGGACGATCGAGAAGCCTGATCCCGCGCGTGCGATGGGGATCCTCCCCCCGTGGAACACGGCGCATTCCACGAAAGATTGACGTGTCAATGCAATGGGCCTAAGCTCTGAGCAGGTCCCAGGTGGACCTCGAAGTGGCGCCGACGTCGCTGGAGCCCTCTCGGCCCCATCCGGCGCGGTCAAACGGAAAGGAGAACCCCATGTCCGCTTCCCCGAAGAGCCGCGAGCGCGTGGCCCGGAATTTCATCAAGTCCTACGGCCGGACCCGCTTCCGCCGGCTGATCGAGGCGCTGGCCGCTGGCGAGAGCGGCCAGAAGATCGCCGATGAGTTCGGGGTCAGCCGCGAGCGCGTGCGCCAGTGGAAGAACACGTTCGGCGAGGTCATCACGCACTATCGGGTCTACCCCGAGGTCGATCGGATCCTGCGGGAGCGCCGCTCAGCCTGAGCGTGCTCTGCGGGGGGGGACCCGGGCACCTCGCCTGTGGTCATTGCATAAATTACAGCGCCTGCGTATAGAAGTGCTCTTCGCGCGGAGGCCCACGGCCTCCTCCGGCTCCGCCACGACCGCGGTGGGTCGGGCCTTCGTCTCTGTACGCCACCCACGAGGCTGCTGTGTCGGACCGGGATTCCAGGCGGGCCTTGATCCGCCAGGTTCTTCAGGATGAGCACGTCGCCAGCCAGGAGCAGCTCATGCACCTGTTGGCCGATCGCGGCGTGCACACCACCCAGGCGACCGTGTCCCGTGATCTGCGAGACCTCGGCATCACCCGGTCGATGACCGCCAGCGGCCCCCGGTACCGGGTCGACCAGCGCGCCCGCTACATGCGCGCGCTGCTGCAGGTGGTGGGGATGGAGATCGTGGACATCAGCCACAACGGCTCGCTGGTGGTGGTCCGCACCCTGGCGGGCCGGGCCGAGGGGGTCGCGGCCCTCCTCGACTCGCGCGACGGCTTCGAAATTCTCGGTACGGTCGCGGGCGACGACACGGTGTTCGTCGCCCCGACCGATCCGTCCAAGTGCGACGAACTGGTCGCCGCCATCCGCGCCCTCACCGAGGGCGACTGGGAGTCCCATTGAGCACCGACCGCAAGTACAAGAAGATCGTCTGCGCCGACTCGGGCGGCCTCGACACCTCTGTGATGATCCCCTGGCTGAAGGAGCGCTACGACTGCGAGATCGTGACGTACACCGGCAACCTGGGCCAGAACGAGGACCTGTCGGCCATCAAGGGCAAGGCGCTGAACACCGGCGCCGACGCGGCCGAGGTCGATGACCTGCGCGAGCGCTTCATCAACGAGTTCATCTGGCCCGCGGTCAAGGCCTCTGCGGTCTACGAGGGGCAGTACCCGCTGCACACCGCGTTGGGCCGGCCGCTGCTGGCCCGCCGCCTGGTCGAGGTGGCGTGGAAGCACGGCGCCGACGCCATCGCGCACGGCTGCACGGGCAAGGGCAACGATCAGGTGCGCTTCGAGGTGACCGCCGCGAGCATGGATCCCGACCTGGGCGTGGTGGCGCCGCTGCGCACCTGGGAGCTGCTCACCCGCGAAGACGAGGTCGACTACGCCTTGGCCCGGGGCATCCCGATCCCCATCACCAAGGAGAAGCCCTACTCCATCGACCAGAACATCTGGGGCTGCGCCATCGAGTGCGGCGAGATGGAGGACCTGTGGACCGAGCCGCCGGCCGACGCCTGGGTGATGACCAAGGACCCGAGCAACGCCCCCCGGGGGTCGGTCTCGCTGGTGCTGGGCTTCGAGCAGGGCATCCCGGTGAGCATCGACGGCCAGCCCATGAGCGGCGTGAAGCTCATCGAGTACCTCAACGATCTGGCCGGCACCTTCGGCGTCGGTCGCATCGACATGGTCGAGAACCGCGTGGTGGGGCTCAAGAGCCGTGAGGTCTACGAGGCGCCCGCCGCCACGCTCATCCACATGGCCCACACCGAGCTCGAGCGCATCGTGCTCGACCGGCCCACCTTCAACTACAAGCGCAAGATCAGCCAGGACTACGCCAACATCATCTACGATGGCGTCTGGTACGGGCCCCTGCGCGACTGCCTGCAGGCCTTCGTGGACCACAGCCAGCGGCCGGTCACCGGCGAGGTGCGCCTGCGCGTCTCGGCGGGCCTGGCGCGCATCACCGGCCGCAAGTCGCCCTTCTCCCTGTACGACGAGGGCCTGGCGACCTACAGCCACGGCGACACCTTCGACCGCGACGCCGCCAAGGGCTTCATCGACCTGTACAGCCTGAGCTACCGCACGGTGGCCAAGGTGCGGCGCAACACCGAGGCCGATGTCATCGACGAGCCCGAAGCCCAGGATTGAGCCATGGCCTTGTGGAGCGGACGCTTTGCTGGCGGGCCCGCCGCCGAGATGCAGGAGTTCAGCGAGTCGCTGAGCACCGACCTGCTGATGTGGGAGCAGGACATCGCGGGCAGCCGCGCCCACGCCACCATGCTGGCCGAGGTGGGCCTGCTCGAGGGCGATGAGCTCGCCGAGATCCTCGGCGGGCTCGATCGCGTGGCCGATGAGCTGGCCGGCGGCTGGACCCCGGGGGTCGAGCAGGAGGATGTGCACATGGCGGTCGAGGGCCGCCTGCACGACCTCATCGGGCCGGTCGCGGGCAAGCTGCACACCGCGCGGTCTCGCAACGACCAGGTGGCCACCGACGTGCGGCTCTGGATGCGGGGCCGGCTCACGGTGCTCGACGCCGAGGTCGGGCGACTGATCGGGGCGCTGCTCGACCGGGTGGAGGCCGACGGCCGCACGCTGGTCGCGGGCCTCACCCACCTGCAGCGGGGCCAGCCCATCTGGCTGGGCCACCAGCTGCTCGCCCACGCCTGGGCCCTGTCCCGCGACCGCGAGCGCATCGCCGACTGCCGGCGGCGGGTCAACCGCTCGCCCCTCGGGGGCGCCGCCATGGCCGGCACCCCCCACCCCATCGACCGCGCGCGCACCGCCGCGCTCCTCGGCTTCGACGGGGTCGTCGACAACGCCATGGACGCCGTGGCCGCGCGCGACCACGTGCTCGAGGCGGCGGCCGTCTGCGCCATCCTGTCCAGCCACCTCAGCCGCATGGCCGAAGAGCTGGTGATCTGGAGCACGCCCGAGTGGGGCCTGGTGAAGCTGAGCGAGGCCTGGAGCACGGGCAGCTCGATCATGCCGCAGAAGCGCAACCCCGACGCCGCCGAGCTGGTGCGCGGGCGCACGGGCCGGGCCTATGGCGCGCTGATGAGCCTGCTCACGCTGGTCAAGGCCCTGCCGCTCGCCTACAACCGCGACCTGCAGGAGGACCGCCCGGCCCTGTTCGAGACCGTGCACTCCACCATCGCGTGCACCAGCGTGATGGCCGGCTGCTACGGCTCGCTGACGGTCAAGGGCGGCCCCGACCTGCGCGGCGACTTCCTGCTGACCACCGAGCTGGCCGACCACCTGGCCAGCCGCGGCGTGCCCTTTCGCGAGGCCCACCACGTGGCGGGCGCGCTGGTGAAGCAGTGTGAAGACCGCGGCGCCAACCTGTCGGTGCTCACGCTGGCCGACCTGCGTGCCGCGCACCCGGCCTTCGGCGACGACGCGCTCGACTGCCTCGACCCCGAGCAGGCGGCCGAGCGGCGCACCTCGCAGGGCGGCACCGCCTGGAGCGAGATCACGCGTCAGGTGGCGGCGCTCCGCGCGACGCTGACCTAGTCGCCGGGCCCCGAACCGTCGGAGACTCAATGGACAGCCCGCACCGTGTCGTGGTCTCGGTACCGTTCTGGCGGGTGGTCGGGCTGATGGCGGTCGCGTGCATCGCGATGGTCGTGGGCGCAGTCTGGATCCCCGAGGGGCTGGTCGACGCGGGGCTGCTCGACCACGACGCCGCAGGCCTGGTCGTGGTGGGCGCGCTGATCGGTGGGCTCGTGCTGATCATCGGCGGCTTCTTGTGGGCGGCGACGCGGGCCGGAGCCGACGGCGTGCCCCAGATCCCCGGCACGGTCCTGGCGACGGTGGAGGTCTCGACCGAGGGCTACGCGGTGGATGGCGCCGTGGTCGCCTGGGGCGAGGTCGCGGAGGTGGTCGTCGTGGACGGGCGGCCAGACGGCATGGCGACCTCCGCCACACCCCACCACATCGAGGGCGCCGCGATCCGGCGTCAGTCTGGTGTGGTCTTGGTGGTCCATTCCGACGGCGCCGTGCGCGCGCTGTCCCCGGTCAGCCGCGAGGCCGGCGCTGCGATGGCGGTCGAACTCGTGGCTGCCTTGGAGGCCTCGCGGTCGGCCTGACCCAAGCATCGAAGGGCGGCGCGGGGCAGGGTAGGCTGCCGCGGTGAAGCGCTGGCTGCCCTCCCTCGTCGCCCTGCTGGTGCCCCTCGGGGTGGCGGGGGCCCTGTGGTGGCCGGTGCCGCTGCACCTGGGGGAGCTGCGGCCGCTCACGGCCTTCTCGGACAGCCACGTCTGGGTCTTCGAGCACCTGTGGGCGGGGCTGCACGGCGCGCCGGTCGATCCCACCTGCGCGGCCGGCTACCCGGCGGAGCGCAGCTTTCGACCCATCGCGGGGGTGCCGGCGTTGGTGTGGATGGTGCTGCGCCCCCTCTTTGGCGCGCTGGCCGCGGCCAACCTGGTGCAGCTGCTCGCCTTGCCGCTGAGCAGCATTGCTGCGTTTGCGGTGTTGCGCCGCAGCACAGCCGCGGCGCCCCTGACCGCCGCCCTGCTCGCCGCCACCTATGCCCTGTGCCCCAACCTGCTGGGCACCCTGGCCACCGGCGAGATCTCCAACACGCAGGCCTGGATCCTGCCGGCGTGGATGCTCGCGATGGGGTGGGCCCGGGTGCGGTGGACCGGGCTACTGGCGGTGACGCTGGTGGGGGCCGCGGCGGCGCTGACCAGCCCGTACCTGGCGCGGGCGCTGCCGCTCGTGGCGGGGGGCGCGTGGCTGGTGGGGGCGCGACGGCGCGACGGCGCCTGGCGGCGGG
>JBDQIL010000227.1:0-6662 GCA_040264415.1 Myxococcota bacterium | reverse complement strand
GGTTCATCGTGGCCCGCCCTCGCGCCATCGTCGGAAGTTAAGATCGCGGCTCCCCATTTCCGCACCTGGAGGCCCAGATGAGCCACCGCGAACCGCACATCACCGTCGCCCGTGGCCTCGACCCATGGCTCGCGCTGCTCGTCGCCTGCGGGTCCGACCCGGCCCCTCAGAGCGAAGCCGCCTCCTGCGAGCAGACCGGCGGCGGCGTGAGCACCGAGGTGCCCTTCGATGGCGTCGACAACGACTGCGACGCGGCCACCGACGACCTCGCCTGCGAGCGCGGGCTGGCCGGATGGGTGCCCGCCAGCGGCGCCCCGCAGGAGATCTCCGCCGACCTCGGAGACGTGGTGGTGCTCGACGAGCCCGGCACGCTGGTCCTGTGCGAGGGCACCTGGTCGCTCCGCGTCGAGATCGAGGCCGACGGCGTCACGCTGCAGGGCGATGGCACCGACCTCACGGTGCTCGACGCCGAAGGGTCCGGCAGTGTCGTCCAGGTGGGCGGCGGGCGGTCCGACATCGCCGTTCGTGACCTCACGCTCACCGGCGGCGTCGCCGCGCAGGGGGGCGGTCTGTACGCCTCCGACGCCGCGCTCGCCCTCTCCGGGGTCGCTGTCATCGCGAATGGTGCCGAAGATGAGGGCGGCGGCGCCTATGTGGTGGGCGGCAGCCTCTCGCTGAGCGGCGGGTCGTTCTTGTCGACGACCTCGACCTCACCGCAGATGGCGTGAGCTTCAGCGGCAACACCTCGCTGCGCGCCGGCGGTGGGATGGCGGTGGCAGAAGACTGCGACGACGTGCTGCTGACCGACGTCACCTTCGTCGGCAACACCGCAGGCAGCTCTGGCGGAGGGCTCTATGCCACCGCCGAGGTCGAGATCGCCGAGGCCACGTTCCGCCAGAACGCAGGCAGCAACGGCGGCGGCATCTCGGCCACGGGAGGCCTCACCCTGTCCGACGCGGAGCTCGACTCCAACTCCAGCCGCGACGGCGGCGGCGTCTATGTCGCGGCCGAGCGGCGGACGGACCGCCTGGAGCGGGTGAGCTTCGACCGCAACTCGGGCGGTGGCAGCGCCCTGTTCGCGCGCATCTACCGGGGCGGCGCGGTCACGTGCACCGACTGCTTCATCCGCTCCGACGGCGGCGGCACGGTGGCCCGCGAGATCGAAGATCCGACCTGGATTCGGCGGGTCTACGACTTCGCCGGCTCGGTCGACTTCACCTGCGACGAGAGCGGCTGCCGGTAGGGCGCGTCAGACGCCAGCGGCGGCGAGCAGCTCCCGACCCACCGACCGCCAGCTGCGCACCCGAGGCTCGGTGCGGCGGCCCAGCCAGGCGCAGGTGGCGGTGACCATCGCGTTGAGATCGCCGGCCGGCACCACCGACCCGCCCTCCTCCACCAAGGTGCCCACGTCGCCCACGTCGGCCGCCACGATGGGGGTGCCCTGGGCCCGGTAGTCGAGCACCTTGAGCGGGCAGAACCAGGGAGGGGCGTCGGCCGGATAGGGCGCCAGGCCGACGTCGAGCGCCGCCACCACGTCGGCCAGGGCTTGGGGGCCCAAGAAGCCGGTGTGGATGGCGCCCTTGGGCACGCGGTCAGGCGGCGCGTGGCCCACCACCACCAGTCGGGCCCGCGCCCCCTCTGCGACCGGCGCCAGCAACTCGACCCCGTGCCACGGGCGCAGAGAGCCCACGAAGCCCACCACCGGCTCGTCGGCCGAGAGCCCCAGGGCGGCGCGGCCGCGGGCCCGATCACCTCGCAGGGCGTTGACGCCGTTCGGCACCCAGCGCACGTTTCGGCAGCCCATCTCCTCTCTCAGCCACCGCACCAGCCAGCGGCTGACCCCCACCACGGCCGGCGCCGCTTGTAGCACCGCCCGCTGCCACCGCTCGGCGAGGGCCGGGCGCACGATCTCTTCGAAGCGGCGGCGCTCGAGCACCGGCGGGGCGTTGACCTCGAGCACCCAGGGCACCCCGAGCCGATCGTGCAGGCGCCACCCCGCATCCGAGAACAACGTGTGCCGCTCGACCACGACGTCGGGCATCCAGTCGTCGAGCGCATCGGAGAGAGCGCGATCGGCCAGGCGCCGCGCCGTGCGCACCTCGCGCAGCTCGCGCCAGCTCTTCAGCACACCGGGCCACGACGCGACGCCGCTCACCGTGCTGGACACCGGCGGACCGAACTCCCCGCGGCGATCCTCGCGCCGCGTCGCATAGAGCCGCAGATCGTGGTCGAGCCGCAGGGCCTGCGCGAGGTCACGCGTGTGCGCGCTGGCTCCGGACGGCCCCTGCACGGGGACGCCAGGAGCCGGCAGCAGGTAGGCGATGCGCATGCGGCCCCGGTGGACTCAGCCGGCGGCGGCGGCGAAGGCGCGCACCAGGTCGGCCTGCAGATCAGCGAGGTCTTCGACCCCCACGCTCAAGCGAATCAGCCCGTCGGGCAGGCCGATCTCGGCGCGCACGTCGGGGGGCACGCTCGCGTGGGTCATGATGGCCGGCAGCTCGATGAGGCTCTCGACCCCGCCCAGGCTCTCGGCCAGGGTGAAGACTTGGGTGGCCTCGACGAAGCGCGTGGCCGCGGCCAGATCGCCCTTCAGCACGAACGAGACCATGCCGCCGAAGCCCGGGTAGTGGACCAAGGCCACGTCGTCGCGCCCCTCGAGCCACGGCACGAGGGCCTTCGCGTTGGCGTCGTGGGCCGCCATGCGCAGGTGCAGGGTCTTGAGCCCGCGGAGCGTCAAGAAGCAGTCCCAGGGGCCGGGCACGGCACCCACGGCGTTCTGCAGGAAGGCCAGGCGGGCGTGCAGGTCGTCGTCGTTGGTGACCACCACGCCGCCCACCACGTCGCTGTGGCCGTTGAGGTACTTGGTGGTGGAGTGCACCACGATGTCGGCGCCCAGCTCGAGCGGACGCTGGTAGATCGGCGTGGCGAAGGTGTTGTCAACGACCACGATCGCGCCCACCGCGTGGGCCTTCTCGACCAGCGCCGCGATGTCGGTGGTCTTGAGGAGCGGGTTGGTGGGCGACTCGATCCAGACCATCGCGGTGCCCTCGGGCACGGTCACGCCCTTCGACGTGTCGAGGAAGCTGAACTCGACGCCGAACCGGGCCCACTCCTTCGTGAAGAGCCGGTAGGTGCCGCCGTAGACGTCGTCGCCGCACAGCACCTTGTCGCCCGGGTTGAGCGTGCGCAGCACGGTGTCGATGGCGGCGAGGCCCGACGAGAAGCACACGCCGTGCTTGCCACCCTCGAGGGCCGCGATGCAGTCTTGCAGGGCGGTGCGGGTGGGGTTGTGGGTGCGGCTGTACTCCCAGTCCCACTTGCCCGGCGACGGCTGGGCGTAGGTGGAGGTCTGGAAGACCGGCGTCATCACCGCGCCCGTGATGGGCTCGGGCGGCTGGCCGGCGTGGATGGCGCGGGTGCCGATGCCGGCGGCGGACAGGTCGTCGAGCTTGCTCACTTAGCACCCACCTGGCTGATGAAGTCGATGAGATCGATACGGGTGATGATGTCTACGGGCCTGTTCTTCTCGTCGAGCACCACGGCGACCTTGAAGCGCCGGAAGAGCTCGGTGAGCACCGCCACCTCGGTCTCCCGGTCGACCGTGCAGTAGCTGGCGTCGACGAGGTCGGCGACCGGCACGTCGGCCCGGTCGCCCTCGAGGGCCCGCTCCAGAACGCGCTTCTCGAAGACCACGCCCCGCAGGGTGTCGCCTTGAACCACGGGCACCTGGCTGATGCCGTGCAGCTTGAGCACGCCGATGACCTCGGAGACCTTGGCGTTGGGGAGCACCGAGACCAGCTTGCGCTTGCCGCGTCCGCCCATCAGATCGCCCACGGTGCCCATGCGGTCGTCTTCGTTGAGGAAGCCGTTCTCACGCATCCAGTTGTCGTTGAAGATCTTCGAGAGGTACTTCGTGGCCGAGTCGGGGAGCAGCACGCAAGCGACGAGGCCCTCGCGGTCGACCCGGCGCAGGTACTTGAGCGCCCCGGCCACCGCCGCCCCGCACGAGCCACCCACATACAGGCCCTCTTCGCGCACCAGGCGGCGGGTCATCTGGAAGCACTCCTTGTCGTTGACCCGCACCACATCGTCTACGTACTGGAAGTCCATCGTAGAGGGCAGGAAGTCCTCGCCGATGCCTTCGAGCACGTAGGTGTGGGGCTCGGTGAGCTGCCCGGTGTGGAAGTAGTCGTAGTAGAGCGATCCCACCGGATCGACCCCCACCACCTTGGTGTCGGGGCTGTGCTCGCGGAAATACTTGCCCACGCCGGTCAGCGTGCCGCCAGTGCCGGCCCCCGCCACGAACACGTCGATCTTGCCGTCGAGCTGGTGGAGGATCTCGGGCCCGGTGCCCATGTAGTGGGCCTCGACGTTGTCGGGGTTGTGGTACTGGTTCGAGTAGAAGGAGTTGGGCGTCTCCTCGACCAGTCGCTTGGCGACAGAGTAGTAGCTGCGCGGATCTTCGGGCTCGACGTTGGTGGGGGTGACCACCACCCGGGCGCCCCAGGCCCGCAGCGCGGCGCGCTTCTCCTCGGACTGCTTGTCGGGCAGCACGAAGATGGTCTTGTAGCCCTTGAGCGCGGCGACCATGGCCAGGCCCGCGCCGGTGTTGCCCGACGTGCCCTCGATGATGGTGCCGCCCGGCTTGAGCGCGCCGGACTTCTCAGCCTTCTCGATGATGTTGAGCGCGACCCGATCCTTGACCGACCCGCCGGCGTTGAAGAACTCGACCTTCGCGTACACGGTGGCTTTGAGCCCGGTGGTGACGCGGTTCAGGCGCACCATGGGCGTGTCGCCGACGCAGTGGAGGATGTTGTCGTAGACCTTGTGCATGGCGGCCCCGTGGGCGGCGGGGCAGGCGCCCCGGTGGAGACCGTTCGGGTAATCGTTGGCCGCAGGGGGGGCCACGCAGGACAGCGCTGGGCGCGGGCGCGCTATACTCGCGGTCAGCCCGGATCCGGACGGTGACCCCAACCGCCCCGGCGCTCCGGAGACACGGACTCGACCGGGACCATCTGTGGACGACACCAGGGATCGCATCGTTCGGAAGGGCGACTACGTCTTCGGCTCCTTCCTGAAGCCAGAGGCAGTGGACGGCTACATCAACGGGGTCAACCCCGGCGATCGCTCCGACGTGTTGGGTCGCTTCTGCTTCTCCGAATGCAGCGTCGACGAGGCCGTCGAGTACGCCGCCATCGGCGCGCGCGCCTGGCGGCGCCACGCCACCAACGACCGCGCCGCCGCGGTCCGCCGCTTCCGCGATCAGGTGGCCCGCGGCCAAGAGCGCGTCGCGCGTATGATCACCCGCGAGACGGGAAAGCCGATCTGGGAGGGCCGCCAAGAGGTGCTCGCCACCATCCGCGCCCTCGATCTGCTGCTCGACGAGGGCCTCACCATGTTGGCCCCGCGGGTCATCGAGGAGATCGGCGCGCGCAGCGACCGGATCCCCCGCGGCGTGATCGGCATCATCTGCCCCTACAACTTCCCGGTGCTGGTGCCCGCCATGCAGGGAGCGGCCGCCCTGCTCGCGGGCAACGCCGCTGTGGTGAAGCCGTCCAAGTTCACCCCGGGCGTGGGCCAGCTCCTCGCCGAGCTCTGGGACCGCTGCCGTCTGCCACGGGGCGTCTACAACATGGTTCAGGGGCCCGGTACGGTGGTCGGGCAGCGACTGGCGCTGCATCCGGGCATCCAGGCCCTGCTGTTCACGGGCAGCGCCGCGACCGCGGCCAACATCCGCCAGAGCACCAGCGAGCGACCCGACCTGCCCATCGTCATGCAGGCCGGCGGAAAGGGCACCGCCATCGTGCTCGAAGACGCCGAGCTCGAGCGCTCGGTCTACGAGGTCATGGTGGGCGCCTTCCTCACGTCGGGCCAGCGCCACAACAGCACGGGCCGCGTGATCGTGGCCGACGGCATCTACGACGCCTTCGTCTCGAACCTCGTGGGCCGCGTGCGGCGCCTGACGGTGGGCTACGGCTTCCGCAGTGACGTCTTCATGGGGCCGCTCATCTCGGAGAACCTGCGGGCCCGCTACCGGCGGTACGCCCGCCAGCTGGTCGCCCGCGGCCACAACGCGCTCATCGAGGCGGGCACCGAGAAGACCAGCATGCGGGGCTTCTATGCCCGGCCGTCCATCTTCGAGGTGCAGTGGGACAACGGCCACCCCTTCCTGGGGGAGGAGCCGCCTGGCCCCATGCTGCTCGTCTACCGGGCGAGCACGTGGCGTGAGGCCGCCGCCCTGCACAACCAGGCGAGCTTCCGGCTGGCCACGAGCCTGTTCACCAGCCTCGACAACCCGGTCCTGCCCGAGATTCGAGAGCGGCTGCGCACGGGCGCCCTCAACATCAACCGGGGCACCATCGGGGCGTCGCTGCGGCTGCCGAGCGTGGGCTTGGGGCGGGCGTCGAACGGCGTGTCGGCCGGCCTGGAGCTGCTCTACACGGTCACGCACCCCCGGTCGCAGCTGGTCGAGAGCCGACCCTTCGAGGGCATGCCGGTGCTGCCGGGCACGCGGTGGGACGAGCCGTCGCCGGCCGAGCCCCTGGTGGAGATCGAAGAGACCGAAGAGGAAGACCTCTCCGGCGATCTCGAGCTCGCGCTGGACTGACGGTCGCCCTCAGTTGGGGGGCGGGCCGCCAGCAGGCGGGGCGCCACCATCGGGC
>JBDQIL010000226.1:0-6679 GCA_040264415.1 Myxococcota bacterium | reverse complement strand
TCAGACAGCTCAGGCAGCGCGCCGTCGCGATCTGCTCGCCGGCATGGGCGCCTTGGCCGCCCTGCTCACCACGCGCCCCGCTTGGGCGCTCGGCGACCGCAGCCGCCTCGACGTGGCTGAGATCATGCTGCCGTCGGGCACCCTGTCGCGCCCCGAGTCGTGGCGCCGCCTGCTCTTCGAGGTCATCCAGACCACCAGCATCGAGGCGCACCCCGACGCGGTCCAGGTCGAGCCCGAAGACCCCGCGCTGTTCGCCCACCCCTTCAGCGTGCTCATCGGCGACGGCGCGCTGCCTGAGCTGTCTGATGCCGCCGTGGAGCAGCTGCGCCGCTACCTCTCGTACGGTGGCTTCTTGGTGCTCGACGACGCCTCGGGTACGCCCGGCGGCGCCTTCGCCCGGTCGGCCACCCGGCTGGCGGCCCGCCTGTTCCCCACGCGCCCGCTCTCCCCGCTGCCCGGCGACCACTCCATCTACCGCAGCTACTTCCTGCTCGACCGGCCCCTGGGCCGCGTGGCCGACGTCGATGTGCTCGAGGGCATCACCCTCGGGCCCGTCACGCCGCTGGTGCTGTGCGGCAACGACCTGTCGGGCGCCCTCGACCGCGCCGAAGACGGCCGCAACCGGTACCCGGTCATCCCCGGGGGAGAGGGGCAGCGCCGCGAAGCCCTCAAGCTGGGCATCAACCTCGTGCTCTACTCCCTCACCTCGAACTACAAGCACGATCAGGCCCACGTCGCCGAGCTGATGCGCGGCGGCAAGCTGGGGATCTCCGAGTGAGTGACAGCCCCCTCGACTGGCTGCTCGGCGGCGGGCTGGCCCCGGCCGGCGAGCTGGTGTGGGGCTCGCCGCCCTGGCTCACCGCGCTCGCCGTGGGGGTCGCCGTGGCGGCGTGGGGGCTGGCGGCCGCGCGTGGCGGCCGGATGGGCCCACTCCGCGTCGCTGAGCTGTCGCTGTGGGGGCTCGCCCTGGCGGTGCTGGCGCTGGCGGTGGCCGGGCCCTCGTGGGTCGAGTCCGACGGGCGCACCGAGCCCGGAAAGCTGGTGGTGCTGGTGGACGGCAGCGCCAGCATGGCGGTGCTCGAAGACGGCGCGCCGCGCAGCGAGGCAGTGGCGCCGCTGCTCGAGTCGCTGCGCCGCGCCGGCGGTGACGTGGTGGTGCACACCTTCGACGAGGCGCTCTCTCCCGGTGCGCCCGACGCCTTCGATGGCCGCGGCAGCGACCTCGGGGTGGCCTTGCAGGCGGTGGCCGACCGCCACCTCGGCCAGCAACTCCGCGGCGTGGTGGTGCTCACCGACGGCATCGACCGGGGCAACCTCCGCCGAGAGGTGCGGTCCGCCGCAGAGTCCGGCGCGCTCGATTCGGGCCTCGTGCCTGCGCTCCCCGGGCCGCTCACCGTCTACCAGGTGGGCGACCTCGCCGGCCTGCAAGACCTGGCCATCGACGACGTGGTGTCGGGCGGCTTCGCCTTCTTGCGCACCCCCTTCCTGCTCACCGCCCAGGTGCGCGGGCCGCCCGGCCAGACCGTGCCGGTCACCCTGTCGCGAGAGGGCCGCCTCGCGGGCCGAGAGACCGTCACCCTCGACGACCAGGGGCGCGCCGACGCCGTCTTCGAGGTCATCCCCCGCGACGTGGGCCGCTTCGCCTGGCAGGTGAGCGTGCCGGTCGCGGCCGACGACGCGGTGCCGGGCAACAACGTCTTCCCCGTGGTCATCCGGGTGGTGCGCGACCGCACCCGCGTGCTGCAGGTCTCTGGCAGCCCCTCCTACGACCAGAAGTTCCTGCGCCTCTTCTTGAAGGAAGACCCCAGCGTCGATCTGGTCTCGTTCTTCATCCTGCGCACCCACGAGGACATGATCTCGGGCTGGCGCCCCCGCGAGCTGTCCCTCATCGAGTTCCCCTACGAGGATCTCTTCAGCCAGGAGCTGGGCTCCTTCGACCTCGTGGTGCTGCAGAACTTCAACTACGCCCCGTACTTCGACCGCAACGCCGTGCAGCTGCTGGGCAACATGGCCGAGTACGTCCGCGAGGGCGGCGCCATCGTGATGACGGGTGGAGATCGGAGCTTCGACCTGGGCGACTACGCGAACACGCCCATCGCCGACGTGCTGCCGGTGAAGCTCGGCGTGGCCGCCCGCAAGGTGGACGAGGAGCCCTTCCAGCCCCGCCTCACCCCGGCGGGGCAGGTGCACCCCGTCACCCGCCTCGCGGCCAACGACGGCCAGTCGGTGGCCGCGTGGGAGAGCCTGCCCGACATGGACGGCCTGAACCTCACCGCCGGGCTGGCCGACGGCGCCGCGGTGCTGCTCGCGCACCCCACCGCGAAGGCCCTCGACGGCACGGCGGCCCCGGTGCTGGCCGTGCGCGAGGTGGGCGAGGGGCGCACCATGGCGCTCACCGTAGACGCCTCGTGGCGGTGGAGCTTCTCGGAGGCGGCGGTGGGCCGCGGAAACCAGGCCTACCTGCGCTTCTGGAAGAACGCGATGCGGTGGCTGGTCGCCGACCCCGAGGACCGCCGCGTGGTGGTCTCCCCCAGCCGCGAGAACGTGCTGCTGGGCGACGAGGTGCGGCTGGTCGCCCGGGTGCGCGACGCCGGATACGGCCCGGTTGGCGCCGCGGCCGTGCAGGGCACCGTGCGCAAGCCCGATGGCACGACCGAGACCTTCGAGGCCACCACCACGGCGGCCGGCGAGGCCACCCACGTGTTCACGCCCACCCAGCAGGGCGCCCACCGCGTCATCGTGCGGGCGGGGGGCGGCCCCTCCGACCGCGGCGAGACGGTCTTCGCCGTCACGGAGCGCGACCCCGAGCTCTCCGAGATCATCCCCGACAGCGACTACCTGAAGCAGGTCGTGGCCCTGTACGGCGACCGAGCGGCCTACCGGGCCGCCGGGGATGGCTCGGGCCCGCTGCTCGACCGCGACGCCGTGCGCGCCATCCCCGAGCGGCGCGAGACGCACCTGGCCACCGCGCCGCTGGTGGCGCTGCTCTTCGGGCTCTTCGCGTCGGCGGCCGGGTGGCTGCGGCGCCGCAGCGGCGGGCGCTGAGGGCGCCGAATCCGCGACTCACCCCGCGTCGGGACGCCGCCGCCGCGCCCAGCCCAGGAGCGCCACCAGCGCGGCGCCCGGCAGGGCGGGCAGCCCAGCGGGTTCGGGCGCGCCCGAGTCGACCGGGCACTCGCCGGGGTCGGGCGCCCAGCCGTCGCCGCAGAGGGGGAAGGACGACTCCAGCTCCGGCAGGTGCTGGATGTAGCGGCGCTGCTGGGTGCCGGTGAGGCCGCTCTCGTAGAGCGCCAGCCCGCCCTGTGCTGCGTCGGGCCGGAAGCGCGCCCGCAGGCGCGTGAGCGTGGCCTGGGTGGGGTCGCCTTCGTAGCCGAGATCGCGGAGCACGTCGTCGTCGAGTGGTCCTTCGTCGGGGCAGGGGTCGCACTTGGCGGGGGCCCAGGTGTACTCGGTGGTCCATGCGGCCTCGCCGCCGGCCGCCTCGAAGGCCTGGTCGACGGCGTCGGCGTAGAAGTCTTCGAGGCCCGCGCCCCAGCCGCCGGCCTCACGCACCAGGCACTCCGACTCCACCGTGAACTCCGGCTGGTTGGCGATGCCCACCGCGCCTTGGCCGGGCCCGGTGATGACGTGGACCACCACGTCTTGCACGCCCGGCGAGTGCAGCGCGCCCAGCTCGATGGGCAGGCTCAGGTCGTCGGAGGTGTAGGAGAACTGCAGCGGCCGAAGCCACTGGCCGCCGGCGAGGCCCTGGTCGAGGTCCATCGACACGGCGAGCAGCCGGCTGGCGTCGGTGAGCGAGGCGTCGAGCAGCGCGGCTGCGGCCGGGTCGAGGGACCAGCCCCGTTCGGCGGCCCACCCATCGACCGCGTCGGGGCCCAGCACCTCGAGGGTCGATTCGCCCTGCGCCAGCGGGAGCGACCCCAGGGCGCCGCGTACGGTGCCCAGGGCCGCGCGGGCGGCCGCCGCCCGCACCCGGTCGGTGACCGCGCCGCAGGCCGCCGCGCCGACGCCCTGCCGCTCGAGGTCGTCGCAGGTGTAGGAGACCAGGCGGGGCCCGGCGTAGCGGTCGACCCGGTCGAGCAGGTCGAGGTCGTCGAGCAGGCGCGCGCCCTCCACCCCAGCAGGCACCGGCACCAGCATGCCGAACGACGCCGCCGCGCCCGCCGCGTCGCCCGCCATGGTCACGGTCGTGCGCTCGCCCTCGCGCACCACCACCATCGGCGAGGTGCGGTTGGTGAGCGCGGCGCCTGCCGGCCCCACATAGGTGCCGCAGAAGGCGTGGCTCGCTGGGGAGAGGAGGGCCAGGAGGAGCGGAGGCAGGGGCATCGCGGCGGCTCGGGGTCGGGGCGTGGGGCCACCGACGGCCGGATGCGCGCTTCATTCGATCGCCCGTGACCGTGGCGGCTGCGGGGAGACGGGGGCGCGGCCCCACCGGCGCGACGTCGCACGGAGGGTTGTGCGTCGTTTCGGATCAGGGATGCTGTGCATCGCCGCATGGGGGGCGACCACAGTGGTTCCCGGCAGTGTTCCACGGGCCTTGATAGGCTGGCACGTCCCTTGCTTTCCAGAGGCACGGGACCCCCGCCTCGGAGCCTCCATGCGCCGCCCGCCCCTCTGCCTGCCCACCTCCGCCCTCGCTCTGGGGCTCGCCGCGCTCGTGTCGTGCAGCGGGGGAACCGAGACCCCCGAACCGGGCCAGACGGACGGCCTCTCGGCCACCGACGGCGATCCGGTCGAGGGTGTCGTAGACGACCCCACCCAGCGGGTGCGCCGCATCCGCGAGATCGGGCCGTCGGGCGAGCTGCCCACGAGCCTCGACATCGCCCTGCGTGGGAGCCCCTTCAGCGACGGCGACGTGGGGCAGCCGGCCCCGGCCGGCACGGTCCTGCAGTGGGATCCGCCGGTCGAGGGCGAGCTGCGCGTCAGCCAGACCGACGCGCTCACCTTCACGCCCACGCGGGGCTTCGCGCCCGGCACCACCTACACGGCCACCCTGACCACCCTCGGCGACGGCGCCGAGACCGTGCCCGCGCCCGAGGTGGACGGCGAGCCCGCCTGGCGCCGCACCTTCCGCACGCCCGACTTCGGGCTGGCCCGGGTGAGCCTGAACTCCCGCGACATCCAGCGTCGCCAGCTCGTGGTCGATCTCGTCTTCACGGCGCCGGTCGACCCCGCTGAGGTCGGGCGCCGCCTCAAGCTCCGCATGGACGGCTCGACCGTGGCGCCCACCCGCCTGGTGTCGGGCCCGCGCCCGAGCGTGGTGCGGGCCACCTTGGGGGGGCAGGCCGTGCTCGATGAGGGCGAGCTCACGGTCGAGATCGCTGGCGGGCTGCCGCTGGCCTGGGACCCGGGCGCCACCGCCGGCGCCCAGAAGACCGTGCTCGACATCGCGGCCGGTCAACCCATCGAGATCAAGGCGCTGACGGTGAAGGAGGGCGTCAACAGCCACTACCTCGAGGTGGTGTGCAGCGACCCCGCGGCCGGCGGTGAGCGCTGGTACTGGGATCGCGACAGCTACGACGGCTGGTGGACCAGCTCTCGCTGCATGGCGCTCGACGAGAGCGCGCAGGCCAGCATCCACATCAGCCCGGCGGTTGACTTCACGGTCGCCGAGGCGCCCGCGGGATTCCGGCTCTTCGGCGACTTCTCTCAGGGCAAGTACGAGATCACCTTCGACGCGGGCCTCGTGACGGTCGATGGCGGCGTGCTCACGAAGGCCTGGGAGTCGACGCTGCGGGTGCCGGAGCGGTCCCCCACGCTCGGCTTCGCGGCGAAGGGTCGGTACCTGCCCAAGTCGGCCTGGCGCAACCTGCCGCTGCGCCACCTCAACGTCTCCGACGCCACGCTGACGGTGCGCCACGTGCCCGCAGAGAACCTCGTGTTCTGGCTGGCCGGCGAAGAGCCGCTCACGCCGCGCACCTCGAACGTCGTGCTCGAGAAGGAGCTCAAGCTGGGCGGCGCGGTCGATCAGCAGCAGACCACGTGGCTCGACGTGGGCGCCATGCTGCCGAATGTGGGGAAGGGCGTCTACGAGCTGTCGCTGCAACAAGATGACGGCTCGGCGCGCGACGCGGCGCGGCTGCTGCTCACCGACCTGCAGTTGCTGGCCAAGCAGGCTGAGGCCCGGCCGGGTGAGCCGTACCCGCGGGAGATCCAGGCCTGGGCGATCGACGCCCACACCACCGATCCGGTCTCTGGGGTGGAGGTGAGCCTCGTGCGCCCGTCGGGCCAGGTGCTCACCCGCTGCCGCACCGACTTCGACGGCGCCTGCACGCTGTCGGTGCCCGAGGCAGGGGTGGATGAGACCCCGCCGGTCGCATTGCTGGCCCGCAAGGGAGACGACCTCACCTACCTGAAGTTCGCCGACCTCGAGGTGCGCTCGGACGCCGACGTCTCGGGTCGCCCCTGGTTCGTGGCCGCCCCCGACGGCGACGACGACGGCGTCGCCGCTGGCTACACCGCGGCCGCCTGGACCGATCGCGGCGTCTATCGCCCCGGCGAGACCGCTCATGTGGCCGCGCTGATGCGCGCCGAGGGCTTCGGCGCCCCCGACGCGGGGCTGCCGGTGACGGTGAAGCTCTTCGACCCCCGCGGCAAAGAGGTGCGGCGCACCCTCACCCAGACCGACGCCACCGGCCTGCTCACCCAAGACCTCGCCTTCGCCGACTTCGCGACCACC
>JBDQIL010000225.1:0-6689 GCA_040264415.1 Myxococcota bacterium | reverse complement strand
CGCCGCGGGCGCCATCGACGGTGCCCGTGATGCCCACCCCGGCCTGTTCGACCACGTCGGTGGCCTGGGGCACCGCGATGCCTCGGCGGGCCGCCTCGGCCACGATGGCCCGCGCGACCGGGTGAATGGAGTGGCGCTCCACGCCTGCGGCCAGCCGCAGGGTGGCGTCTTCGGCGGCGGTGATGGCGGGCACGCCGCCGGTGACCGTGCCGGTCTTGTCGATGGCCAGCGTGTCGGCGTCGGCGAGGGCCAGCAGGGCGTCCCCCGACCGGAACAGCAGGCCGCGCCGGGCCGCCGCCCCGAGGCCGGCGGCCAGGGCCAGGGGCCGGGCCAGGCTGAGCGCGCACGGGCAGGCCACGACCAGCACCGCCACGCTGGCCTCGAGGGCCGGACCCACGCCCGCTGCCGCCCACCAGCCGGCGAAGGTGAGCGCGGCCGCCGCGAGGGTGACGGTGGTGAACCAGGGCGCGATGCGGTCGGCGGCGTCGGGCGCGGGCGGCCGATCGAGGGCGTCGCGCAGCTCAGCGGCCATGCGGGCCAGCAGGGTGTCGTCGCCAGCGTGGGTCACGCGCACGGTGAGGGCGCCGTCGCGCAGCACCCCGCCTGCGACCACCGGGTCGCCCGGCCCCACGGCCACGGGCTCGGACTCGCCGATGACCAGCGCCATCTCGAGCAGGCCCGTCCCCGACTCTACGACGCCGTCGCACGGCAGCTCCTCGCCCATGGCGGCCAGCACGTGGTCGCCCGGGCGCAGAGACGTGGCAGACACCGTCTCGACGCCGCCATCGGCCTCTCGACGGGCGGTCGCGGGCGCGCGGCCGGCCAGCGCGGTGGCGGCCTCGGCGGTGCGGCGCCGGCCCCGCTGCTCGACGAAGCGCCCGGCCAGCAGCAGGGCCACCAGCATGGTGAGGCTGTCGAGGTAGCCCTCTTGGTGGAGCCACAGGGTGGAGATCAGGCCGTGTCCGTAGAGCACCCCGATGCCCAGGCTGATGGGCAGGTCCATGCTCAGGACGCGGTGCCGCAAGCCGGTATAGGCAGACTGGAAGAAGGGCGCGGCGGCCCACAGCGCCACGGGGGTGGCCAGGGCGAGGTTGACGGTCCGAAAGAGGGCCGCGTGGGCCTCGGCCATCCCGGCCCACCACCCCAAGTAGGCGCCGGCCGACAGCATCATCACGTTCATGGCCGCGAAGCTGGCCACGCCGAGCCGCAGCAGCAGGTCGCGGTCGCGGGTGGGGTGGGGCGTGGTGTCGGCGGGCCGCGGCGTGTAGCCCAGGGCGGCGATGGCCTCGAGCGCGGCGGGCAGGGCCTCGGGCGAGACCACCACGTCGGCCCGACCGGTGGCGTAGCGGACCGTGGCCGACTCGACCCCGGCGGTGCTCTGGAGCACCTTCTCGGTGACCCACACACAGGCCGCGCACTGCAGCCCGTCGATGCAGAAGCGGGCCCGCACCTGCCCGTCGCCCACCGCGGCGGCGTCGAGCTGGCGGGCCAGGGTGGCGGCGTCGAGGCCCATGGGGCGGGGCGCGGGCGCCTCGCGGTCGTCGTAGTAGCGCTCGAGGCCGGCGCCCTGAATGAGCGCGGCCGCCGCCGCGCAGCCGTGGCAGCAGTACACCGGGCCCGTGGCGCCCTCGGCCACCTCCACCCACACGCCGCAGTGGGCGCACCCCGCGCGAGAGGCCCCGCGCGGGGGCAGGCTCACCGCGCCTCCTGGATGTAGCTGGGCTCCACCTGCACGGGGTTGTCGAGGGCGAGGTAGATGAACAGCCCGTTGACGAAGACGACGACGGCGAATGCGCCGATGATTCCGGTGACCCAGCGGTCCATGTCAGCCCTCCAGCGCTTCGGTGGCGCCGCTCTTGAAGGTGCCCTTGGCGGTCACCTCGTCGGTGGGGGTGCGCACGTGCACCTTCATCGGGACGGTGCGGGGCAGGGTCACGCTGGGCGGAACCCGCACCACCAGCGGCACCTTGAGCACGTCGTCGGGGCGGAGCGACAGCGGCGGCACGGTCAGCTCGGCGCCGTCGGGCAGACCCTCGATCTCGACGGTGAGCGGCACGGGCTCGCCCTTGGCCTGCAGGCTGGTCATCTCGAGCAGGAAGGTGTTGCGGGTCCAGCCGTCGGCGTCCACCTGGTACAGGGTGCCGGGCGCCCGGTTGAGGCCCACCTCGATGCTGTGGCGCGTGGCCAGGCGACCCACGAAGACGGCGGCCAGGGCGCTCAACAGCGCGGCGTAGGCGACCGTGCGGGGGCGCAGCCAGCGGGCCTTGCGGCCCTCCATGGCGGCCACCGTCGTGAAGTTGACGAGGCTCGGCTGGTCGAGCTTGGCGAGCACGCCGGTGCAGGCGTCGACGCACCGGGCGCACTGGATGCACTCGAGCTGGTAGCCGTCGCGGATGTCGATGCCGGTGGGGCAGACCACCACGCACTTGTTGCAGTCGATGCAGGCGCCGAGTTCGGGCTTGGGCATCGCCTTCTTGTTGTCGCGCGACCGCCGCGGCTCGCCGAGGGAGACCTCGTAGGCGACCACCAGCGACTCGTCGTCGGCCAGCGCGCCCTGAAAGCGGGCGTAGGGGCAGAGGTAGTTGCAGAACTGCTCGCGGAACCAGCCGTAGTCGAGCACGAAGCCCACCCACAGCACCGCCATGACGGCGTAGACGCCGGGCGCGGCCTGCATCTGCCAGAGCTCGTCGGACCGCGCGAAGTACGACATCAGGGTCATCGCGCCGCCGAAGCCGAGCACGATGTAGCTCGCCCACTTGCCGGTCTTGCGCCAGGCCTTGTCGAAGGTGAGCGGGCCCTGGTCGCGCTTGCGGCGCTTCGCCCGGTCGCCCTCCCACATCTGCTCGAGGGGGCGGATGAGCTCTTCGAGGAACACGGTCTGCGGGCAGCCGAAGCCGCACCAGAGCCGCCCGAAGAGGCTGGTGAACAAGAACAGGGCGAAGGCAGCGAAGAGCCCCATCAGCACGATGAAGAAGGTGTCGCGCGACGTGAAGACCGCGCCCAGCGTGTAGAGCTTGCGGCCGGGCAGGTCGATGAGCAGCGCCGGATCTCCGCCGACGCGGATCCAGGGGGTGATGAAGAGCACCGCCAGCAGCGCCCAGCCGCTCCACCGGTGGGCGCGCTGAAAGCGGCCCTTCACGGACTGGGCGTAGACCCAGGCCCGCTTGCCGGTGGAGCGATCGGTGCCGCCGAAGACGCTCATGGCTGGCCCGCTCCCGCGCTGTGGACGTAGGCGGCGACCCGGGCGACCTTCTCGGGCCCGAGGATCGGACCCCAGGTGAGCATGCCCTTCTCGGGGACGCCGTTCGTGATGACCGCGTTGATCTCGGCCAGCGACCCGCCGTGGATCCACTCGTCGTCGAGCAGGTTGGGGCCGATGCCGCCCGACAGGTCGGCCGCGTGGCAGCCGATGCAGTTCTGGGCGTAGATGGCCTTGCCGGCCTCGATGGCCTCGGGCGTGGTGGCGGCCGCCAGCGCGTCGTCGGCGGTGGGGGTGGGCCACTGGGCCTCGGCGGCGGCCATCTCGGCCTCGTAGAGCTGGGCCTGCGAGGTCTGCTCGATGAAGTGGTAGTTCACGCCGTAGCTGACACCGACGACGACCGAGAGGGCGAAGAGGCCGACCCACCACACCGGGAGCCGGTTGTCGTACTCCTCGATGCCGTCGTACTCGTCGCCGTGGCCGAGGACCTGGTCCTGTGTCGGGGCGCTCATGCCGGTGCTCCATCAGGGTGCTCGTCGTCCAGCGGCATGCGGGCGGCGGCTTCCATCTTCTGTCGGTTGGAGGGGAGCCAGGCCCAGATGGCCCAGCCGAGGAAGAAGGTGAGGAACGCGGCGGTCATCACGCCCATCAGCAGGCCTTCGGCGCTGGACTGGGCGAGCACCTGGCCGGCCTCTGCGATCACGGGGTTCTTCACGGGGCGCCTCCGTCGGCGGGTGCGGCCGCGCGGGCCGCGATGGACGCCTTGCCGTCGACGCCGAGGCGCTGCAGATAGGCGATGAGCGCGATGATCTCGCGGTCGCGGGCGGTCTCGATGCCCTGGCCCGCCAGCGAGGCGACGATGCCGTCGGCCTGCTGGGTCACGCTCTCGGTGACGTCGGCGGCCACCGCGGCGTCATAGGGCACCCCGAGGGTGACCATGGCGTCGACCGAGGCCTGCACGTCCGACAGGTCGTAGGTGTCGGTGAGCATCCAGGCGTAGGGCGGCATGATGCTGCCGGGCGAGGTGCTGCGCGGGTCACGCATGTGCTCGTAGTGCCAGGCGTCGGGGTACTTGCCGCCCAGCCGGTGCAGGTCGGGGCCGATGCGGCGGCTGCCCAGCTGGAAGGGCCGGTCGTAGGCGTACTCTCCGGCGCGCGACCAGGGGCCGTAGCGCAGGGTCTCGCTGCGGAAGGGCCGCACCATCTGGCTGTGGCAGTTGTAGCAGCCTTCGCGCACATAGAGGTCGCGGCCGGCCAGCTCGAGCGCGGTGTAGGGCGCCACGTCGGGCATGGCCTCGGGGCCAGCCGCCAGCGAGTACATCGGCACGATCTCCACCAGCCCACCGATGGAGACGGCGACGGTGGTGAGCACCGCCATGAGCGCGGCCTTGTGCTCGATGAGGCGCCGGTGCCAGTGCTCGGTGGGCGCGCCAGAGGGGTCGGATTGGGTGGTCATGGCGTCACTTGGCCGGCGCGGCGGTAAGGGTGGCGGCGGTCGCGACGAGCGGGGTGTCGCCCTTCGCGGTCTTGAAGAGGTTGAAGGCCATCATCAGCAGGCCCGCGAGGTACATCAGGCCGCCGATCAGGCGAATCCAGTAGAACGGGACGAGCTGGAGCACGGTGTCCATGAAGCTCGCGAACTGGAGCTGGCCGCCGTCGTCGATGGCGCGCCACATCAGCCCCTGCGTGATGCCGCTGGCCCACATGGCGACGATGTAGAGCACGATGCCGATGGTCGCGAGCCAGAAGTGCGCGCTGGCCATGGCCACGCTGTGCAGGGTGCGGTTCCACACCCGCGGGACCAGCCAGTAGAGCATGGCGAAGGCCGACATGCCCACCCAGCCCAAGGCGCCGCTGTGCACGTGGCCGATGGTCCAGTCGGTGTAGTGGGACAGCGAGTTGACGGCCCGGATCGACATGAGCGGACCCTCGAAGGTGCTCATGCCGTAGAAGGACACGGCGACCGCCCAGAACTTGACGATGGGGTCGGTGCGCAGCTTGTGCCAGGCGCCGCGCAGCGTGAGCAGGCCGTTGAGCATGCCGCCCCACGACGGGGCCAGCAGCGCGAGGCTGAAGACCATGCCCAGGGTCTGTGCCCAGTCGGGGAGGCCGCTGTAGAGCAGGTGGTGCGGGCCGGCCCAGATGTAGAGGAAGACCAGCGCCCAGAAGTGCACGATGGACAGCCGGTAGCTGTAGACCGGGCGCTCCGCCGCCTTGGGCAGGAAGTAGTACATCAGGCCCAGGATGGGCGTGGTGAGCAAGAACCCGACCGCGTTGTGGCCGTACCACCACTGCACCAGCGCGTCGGGCATGCCGGCGTAGATGGGCTAGCTGCGGAACAGGTCGGCGGGCAGCGCCAGGTTGTTGACGATGTGCAGCACGGCGATGGTGATGACCATCGACATGTAGAACCAGATCGCCACGTACAGGTGCTTGACCTTCCGGATGGCGATGGTGCCGAAGAAGTTGATGGCGAAGACCACCCAGATCACGGCCACTGCGATGTCGATGGGCCAGATGAGCTCGGCGTACTCTTTGCCCTGGGTGAGCCCGAGCGGCAGCGTGACGGCCGCCGAGACGATGATGGCCTGCCATCCCCAGAAGTGGATGGTGGACAGCGTGTCGTTGAACAGGCGCGTCTTCAGCAGGCGCTGCATGCTGTAGTAGACGCCGGCGAAGATGAAGTTGCCGCTGAACGCGAAGATCACGGCGTTGGTGTGGAGCGGGCGGAGCCGGCCGAAGGTGGTGTAGGGCAGGCCGAGGTTGGCCGGCCACCACGCCAGCTGCAGCGCGAGGATGGCGCCGACCAGCATGCCGACCGCCCCCCACAGCACGCATGCGATGATGAACTTCTTGACGATGGCGTCGTCGTAGACCGGCTTGGCCGGCCGGGGAGACGCGGTGAGGGGTGCGGGCATGGGTGTGACCTCCGCCTGCCGCCCAAGCAAGCTCCGTGCCAAAGCACCCACCCCCCCTCGAAGGCCGATCCTGGGCCAGTCGGGTCGGTCCCCCCGCCCCAGCTGTGTGATCTCACCTATGGCGGGTGGGTGATGTGGCGCACCTCGACCCCAGCGCCGCCGAGAATGTCCCTGGCGCGGCGTCGCGAGGCTGGCACGGGCCTTGCGAGAGGGGTCCGCACGCCCAGGGATGTCCTGTGAACAACCTCTCTCCCCTTCCACCCGAGCTGTCTGCCGCCGAGGCAGACGCCCTCGCGCGCGCGCTCCTCGAGTTGTCGCGGCATCGCCGAGGTCGCCTGGCCGGCGCGCGGCTGTCGGTGCCTGGGGGGAGCGAGCGCTTCGGCGCGCTGGTGGCCGAGCGCCTCGCCGCGCGGGGCTGCCCCGACGTGCGCGTGGCGATCAAGGTCGGCCCGGGTCCCCGCGTGCTCTCGATCGAGATGGAGCGATGATGGGGGGGCTGACCCTGGCGGCGCTGGGCGGCCCGCTGTTGGCGGGGCTCGCGGGCAGCCCGCACTGTGTGGGCATGTGCGGTGG
>JBDQIL010000224.1:0-6694 GCA_040264415.1 Myxococcota bacterium | reverse complement strand
GGCACAGCTCGTCACCGAGCGCCAGCGCCGAGCTCAGCGCGGGCCGCCCGCGCTCTTTGGGCCCCCGCTGGGCCCACCGGCCCCCCCACGGGCGAAAGCAGAGCTCCCCGTCAATCGTTGATGATCACCTTTCCGAGGCCGTCCCGACGCGCGAGGCGCGCCACCTTGTCGGCCTCGGAGCCGAACAGGATGCGGCTGATGAAGGGCCGGTCGGCGCGGCTGATCAAGATGATGTCGCTCTTCAGGCGCTCTGCCTGATCGAGCACCACCTCCGCGAAGCGCCCGTCGACCGTGGTCACTTGCGTCTCGATTCCCCGAGCCGCCGCCGCCGCCCGCACCTGCTCCACGCGGCGGCGGGCCATGCGGTCGTGCTCCTGCCCGAGCGCCTCGAGCACGTCCTTCTGGGGGTCGAGGCCCAAGAAGCCCTCGTCGCCGACGGAGCGGCTGATGCGGTCGAGCTCGGCGCCCTCGGTGATGTTGAGCACGTCGATCACCACGGCGGAGCCGTCTCTCGACATCCGGTCGGCCTCGCTCATCGCCAGCTCGACCAGGCGGCTCGAGTAGCGGCTCGTGGAGACCGCGAGCAAGACGCGGCGCTTCGTGGGGGTGGGAGAGTCAGTCATGGAGCCTCGGCGGCGACGGCGAGCCCGAGCAGGGGCCAGAGGGTCTGGGACATGATCAGGAGCGCACCGAGCGAGACGCCGGTGATGAGCAGCCCACGCACCGTATGGCGGACGCGGAGGTACCCAGTGCCGAAGACCATGGCCATGGCGGGGGTGGAGGTGGGGAGCATGAAGGCGAAGCCGGCCGACAGCGGGACGACCCACACCAGCGCGTGGGGGTCGAGCCCGACCTCGGTGGCCAGCGGCAGGGCGATGGGCAGGACGACCGCGATGACCGCGGCGTTGCTGACCACCTCCGTGAACAGCGCGGCCATGAGGCCCACCAGGCCCAGGGCGGCGATGGGGCCCAGGTCTTCGGGCAGCACCGTGCGGGCCAGCCAGGTGGTCGCGCCGGTGCGGTACAGGGCGCCCCCCACGGCGATGGCGCCGCCGTACATCAGCGCCACGCCCCAGTTCACGTAGCGCTCGGCGTCCTCCCACCGCAGCACCTGCAGCAGGAACATGGCGCCGCTGGTGAGCAGGGCCACCACGCCCAGCCAGTGCGGACCGGCCACCACCATCGCCACCACCATGCCCACCATGATGAGCATGGACATGCGCTCCGGCGGACGCATCGGGCCCACCGCCTTCACGCGCTCGTCGAGCTTGCGGATGGCTGGGGTGAGGTCGAGGCCCTCGGGCTTGAAGGTCCACCGCAGCACCAGCGCGGCCACCACGAGGCTCACGACCGAGATGGGGGCCGAGCCGGCCGTGAAGGCCACGATCCCGATGGGGTCTTCGGACAGCCCCACCTTCTCGCGGTAGCCGGCGTACAGCTCGAGGGCGAGGCTGGCCCGCGCGCTCGACAGCAGGGTGAGGTTCGATCCGCACACGGTGCCCCAGGCCATGCTCAGCAGGAGGCGCCGCGCGGTGCGCGATCGAGGCCCCAGATCCAGCGCGCGGATCAGCTCGAGCACGATGGGGAGGAGGATCGCCGCGACCGCGTGGCTCACCATCACGAAGCACAGGGCCCACGAGATGACGAGGACCGCGTTGGCTAGCACCTCTTCGCTGCGCGAGAAGCGGCGAAGGGCGAGCAGCGTGACCCGCGACGACAGGCCGGTGTGCGACAGCACCGCCGCCACCAAGAACACGCCGATCACGAAGAAGACGGCCTGGTTGCCGAACAGCGCCAGGGCTTCGCTCGTGGGCAGCGCGCCCAGCACCGGCAGCAAGGCCAGCCCCACCAGGCTGGTCACCGGCAGCGCGACCGGGGTGGTGAGCCACCAGAACACGCACAGCGCCAGCACGGCCAGCGCGCTCTGGCCCTCTGGCGCGAGGCCCACCGGCGTGGGGGCCAGCGTGATGAGCGCGCAGGACAGCACGCCCAGCACCAGCCCAGCCCAGGCCTGCGGCTTCACGACGCGCCGGCGCGGTGGAGGCGGGCGGCGGATCTCGCGCGCAGCCGGGGTCGAGAGGGGGCCATGGCGGCCCCGTATTCCGGCGCGTCAGGATGCGGGGGAGAGCCGCGCGAAGATGGTGGCGGCGCCGGGCTGGTTGGGGGCGTATGAGGCGCTCACCGGGGTGAGGTCGGCGCGGTCGAGCAGCGGCGTCAGGCTCTCGCGGGAGAACCAGGTGCGGCGCGCGGGGTCCGACCAGAGCGGATCATCGGCCCCGTTCATCAGGTGGACCGGGTGGTCGAGCGTGTGGAGCTGCAGCACCAGCAGGCCATCCGGCGCGAGCTGACGCGCGAGCCCCTGCAGGGCGCGCACCGGGTCGGCTTGGAGCCCGAGGGGCGCCCGCACGACGACCACGTCGAAGGGGCCCTCGGGCACGCCCCGCGCGAAGTCGGCGGCGTGCACCTCGACGCCGAGGCGCCGGGAGGCCCAGTCCGCCTTTCGGCGGTCGACATCGACGCCCACCACCGAGAAGCCTCGCCACTGGGCGGCGGAGAGCAGGTCACCCCAGCCGCAGCCGATCTCGAGGAGCGCGGGCTGCGGCGGCCCCCCCTCGGCGCGGTCGATCCAGTCCCGCCCGTAGCCCTCTTCCCGAATGCGACCGATCAGCGCGTCGTGGGCCAGCAGTCGCTCCGACAGATCGCCGCTCGCGGGCGGCGGGTCGGCGGGCGGCGGCGTGACGGTGGCCTGCCAGGCGCGGAGGGCGGCGGGCGGCACGGGAGCCTCGACCCGCGCCACCCCACAATCTTCGCAGCGGACCCAGACCCGCACGGGGTCGAGGTGGCCGTGGCAGGGCCGGCTGCGGCTCAGGTTTCCGGCCCAGATGGGCGCGGCGTACGAGCTCGCGCAGACCGGGCACGCGACCGCCTCGAAGCGTCCGATCCACGCGGGGCCATCGGCCCGGTCCGCGCCCGGGGCGGCGAGCTCGGCGAGGTTGCCGTCGGCGCGGACGGCGGCGCGCAGCAGCCTCGCGCCCTGGGCCGGGGCGCCCGTCCGGGACAGCGCCTCGCCCAGCAGGTGCATCGCTCGCGGGTGGTCCGCCGACAGCTCGAGGGCGGCCCGCGCGAGCCGCGCGGCGCGTCGAGGCGCGTCTCGCAGCGCGTCCTGGGCCTCGGTGAGCAGGTGTTGCACCGGGAGCGTCGCGCGGGCTTCCAGGGTCAAGGGGACCTCCAAGGCACGCCGAAGGGGAAGGGGAGCGGCAGGGTGCGGCTCCTGGGCCCCCGGCGGGACACCTCCCAGAACGGCCCGCCTCCCATCGGCTTGAGGCCAACTCAGACGCGGGGCACACCGTCCGCGATCACCACCAGCACGTCACCTGGCGCGACCGAGCGCGAGATGGGGGGATTGACCTCGACTTCGCGCATCGGGTCGCCGCCGCTCACGGGGATCTCGCGCTCCCAGCTCACCAGGATGGCTCCGTACTCGCGCTTCAACAGCTCGTGCAGATCGCCGATGGTGCGACCGTCCCACCCGTGGGGCACCGTGACCTTGTGAAAGGCGTTGCCGCGGGTGCTCGACAGGATGTCGTTGAGCACCGCCGACATCCCCCGGTTGCGGCCCATATTTCCGATGATGACGCCGGCATACCAGTCGCGGACCACCACCTCCTCCACCCGCGTCAGGTCGAGGGCGGCGGCGTTCTCCCCGTTGATCAGCTCGGCGCAGCAGAAGATGTCCTCGTTCATGCGCTCGATGGTGTGCGCGGCGAGGACCGTCCGGGCGTCGCGATCCTGGTCGGTTCGGGGGGTGAGGCTGTCGGTGAGCAGGAACGCGGCCCGCGCGCGGCGCACCCCCACCGCCTCGAGCACCTCGATCCGCGTGTGATCCCCACTGTGGTGCAGCACCAGGTACGGGGGGATGCCCTCGCCGTGGAGGTCTTCGGGCATGTCGGCGCCCTCGGTCACCACCACCACCGGCAGGTGGGGGCCCGGGCCGCTGAACAGCTCGCGGAGCATGGTGGGGCCCGCCGGGTTCCACCCGCAGACGATGATGTGGTCACTCAGCTCTTCCAGATCCATGTCTCCGACCTCCAAGCGACGGCTGAGAACGGTCACCATCGACGCCGACACGGCGCCGACGAACATACCGAAGACGGTGAGCCCGCCAAGCATGAGGGCCAGGGTGACGGCCCGGCCCAGCTCGGTGCGCGGGAGCCCCCCGATGGGCTCTCCGCCCACGAGCGTGTAGACGGCGAACCAGACGGCCGCCTCCATCTCGGGCATCTGCTGGCCCGCCGGGTAGGTCATCGCCCCCGGCATGGCCTGCAGCGTCACCGCGCCGATGAGCACGATGGTGAGCGACAGCGTGGTCACCACCGTGATCTCGTTGAGGGTGCCCCGCAGGATGCCGTCGTAGACCGTGATGCGGCGGTTGAAGAGCACCCCGGCCCGGAACAGCCGCAGCAGCAGCAGCGCGCGGAGGAGGCGCAGCGGCCGGGCGACGGGCACCACCGCGAGGATGTCGAGCCAGTAGCGACGAAAGAAGCGCCGCTTCGACGGCGCCACCCAGAATCGCAGCAGCAACTCGACCGCGAAGAGCAGCGTGACGCCGATGCCGAAGCCCTCGAGGGCGAGGCGCTCCTCGCTGTCGCGCGGGAAGGCCGGCTCGGCGAGCAGCGCGACGACCGCGACCACGATGAGCACCGCGATGCCCAGCTCGGTCAGCGGGTGGTGGACGAAGCGGTCGGCGCGGGCGCGGAGCGCCTCGATGGGGCTCCGGGGCGGCGCGCGCAGGGGAGACATCGGCACGGGCGGCTCCGGGGGCGCGGGAGTGTAGCCCGCTGACCGGCCGGATAGCCTTCGAAGCAGCCATGGAGTTCGACGATGCCGCTCCCCCCCGACTTCGACCCCGACGGCCCTGGCGGCGGCGACGGCCTGTACGGACTGCCCCTGGCGCCGTCCGAGTGCGCGGTGTCGGTGATCCCCGTGCCCTGGGAGGCCACGGCCTCGAGCGGGCGCGGGACCTCCGCCGCGCCAGCCGCGATCCTCGAGGCCAGCCACCAGGTCGACCTCGCCGACCTCGACTACGGCGACTTCTGGCGCCAAGGCGTGGGCTTCGCCCGCCCCGACCCCCGGATCGCGCGGTGGGCCCACGAGGCCGAGGCCGACGCGCAGGCGGTGCTCGCGGCGGGGGGCGGGCTGCCCGAGGCCGCCGCGCGGGTCGACGCCCTGGGCGATCGGGTGCACGCCTCGGTCTACGAGCGGGCGGTCGAGGTGCTCGACCGGGGCGGCGTCCCCGCTGTTCTGGGGGGCGACCACAGCGCACCGTATGGCCTGATCCGGGCGGTCGCCGAGCGCCACCCGGGGGTGGGCGTGCTCCACATCGACGCCCACGCCGACCTGCGCGTGGCGTACCTGGGCTTCCGGTGGTCGCACGCCTCGATCTTCCACAACGTGCTCGAGCTGCCCGAGGTGGCGCGGCTGGTGGGCGTGGGGTGGCGCGACGTGGGGGCCGCCGAGATCGCCCGCGTGCGGACCGATCCCGATCGCATCCGGGCCTTCTGGGATCGAGACCTGGGGGCCGGGGCGGCAGACGGAGAGCCCTGGTCGCGGGTGGTCGCCCGAATCATCGAGGCGCTGCCGCCCACCGTGCACGTCAGCGTCGATATCGACGGGCTCTCCCCAGCCTTGTGTGGAGCCACGGGCACGCCGGTCCCCGGAGGCCTCTCGTTCCGCGAGCTCCAGGTGCTCCTGCGGCACCTGAGCGCCGAGCGAGCGGTCGTGGGCTTCGACCTGTGTGAGGTGGGCGCGGCCGACTGGGACGCGAACGTCGGGGCCCGGGTGCTCTACAAGCTCGCAGGCTGCGCGCTGCGGTCGAAGGGGCGCGCGTGAGCGGGCGGCGCTGGCTCGCCGGGGTGGTCTCCGAGGCGGCGGTCGAGCGCCACGCCCAGCGCCAGCCCGACCTCGACGCAGCAGAGCCCGACGCGGCCCTGACCGCGGCCATCGAGATCCTCGGAGCATCGGTGATGACCAGCGCGGGCGCCACCTTGCCGCGCCTCGCCGAGGCCCTGGTGGCCCGCTCGACCAGGCGCCGCGGGGCCAGTCGGCTGGAGGAGGCCGCCGCCGACATCGACCGCGCGGTGCGGGTCTGGGGCTTCTTGGCGGGAGAGCTCGACGGGCTCCCCCCTGGCGTCGCGGTCGCGGCGGGCTTGCCGGCGTCCGGAGAGGCGGCCGAGGCCGCAGCGGGCGCGCTGCGCGCCAGCCTCGAGGGCGCGCCGGAGAGCTGGCTGCCGGGGCTGGTGTTGGGCTTGGTGGAGCGGAGCGCCGTCGAGTCGGCGCAAGGCCGGGCCGGGGCCGCGATGGTCAGCGCCGAGGCCGCCCTCGAGCGCGCCGAGTGGCTGTCGGAGTCCTGGTCGGACGACTGCGACCTGCACCTGGGGGCAGCGCTGGGGGCCCTCGCCGACCGAGCCGAGGAGGTCGGACACCTCGCGGGCGCATGTGAGCACCGCGACGCCCAGATCGAGGCGCTGCAGCGGACGGCCGACGCCGGCGCGCTGGGCGCCGCATGGAACCGCCGCGGCCAGCTCGCCGTGCGACGGGGAGACCCCGCCGGGGCGATGGCGGCCTTCGAAGCGGCCGCGGCGCACTTCGAGCCGCTCGTGGCGCAGAGCCCGGCGCGGTGGGGTGTGGCGCGGGC
>JBDQIL010000223.1:0-6697 GCA_040264415.1 Myxococcota bacterium | reverse complement strand
TCGACGTCGCGCTGTCGCTGCGGGTCCCGCTGGGCCGGCGGGGGGCCCCCGCCGAGGGGTAGGGGGGCGCCGCCGTGAGCGGCCGCGCGACCCTCCGCGGCCTCACCGCT
Organism: Myxococcota bacterium; assembly: GCA_040264415.1. GTDB lineage: Bacteria > Myxococcota_A > UBA796 > UBA796 > UBA2385 > M30B51. Next base: position 6,587 of record JBDQIL010000223.1, on the reverse strand, counting down.
CGAGCGCGGCCACCGCCTCGAGGATGGTCTGGTCGCGCTCGGTCACCATGTTGATGACCCGCCCGGTGCGCCCCGCCCGCGCAGTGCGGCCCGCCCGGTGCAGGTAGTTGGCCACCTCACGGGGCAGGTGCACGTTGATGACCCGGTCGACCCGCTCGATGTCGAGGCCTCGCCCGCCGAGGTCGGTGGTGAGCAGCACCTGCACCTCCCCCTGCCGGAAGGCCGCGAGGTTGCGCCGGCGCTCGATTCGGTCCATCTCGCCGCGGTACAGCACGAAGCGCACGCCCAGGTCATCGAGCCAGCCGCCGATGCGGTCGCACTGCTCGCGGGTGTTGGCGAAGAGCAGGGTGCCCACCTCCGGGGCTTCAGCCAGCAGCTCGGCCAGCAAGGTGGCGCGGTCGCCCCGGATGACGTCGCGGTTCTCCACCGTGAGCTCGGGCACCAGCTGGCCGCTGCCCGCGGTGCGCACCAAGAAGGGCGGCTCGGGCAGCAACGCGTCGATGACGCCCCGCAGCGACGCGGGGAGGGTGGCCGAGAAGAGCATGGTCTGCACCCCCGGCCGACACTCGGCCAGGATCTGTCGGGCCACGGGCAGGAAGCCGGGATCGACCACCTGGTCGGCCTCGTCGAAGACCACGGTGCGCACGTCGAACAGGCTCAGATCGCCGATGTCGAGCAGGTGCATGAGGCGACCCGGCGAGGCGACCAGCACCTCGAAGGGGGCGGCCACCGCGCGCCGCGACACCCGCTTGGCGGTGCCCCCCACCGCCAGGCGCACCCGAAGGCGGGTCTTGTGGGTGAGGCCCTTCATCACCTGCCCCACCTGCTCCCCCAGCTCGCGGCCCGGCACGACCACCAGCCCCCGGGGCCGGCCGGCCTGGGTCACGCGGTCGCCGTCGAGCTCGAGCTGCTTGATGCGGTGCAGCAGCGGCAGCACATAGGCCAAGGTCTTGCCGCTGCCGGTCTCGGCCACGCCCAGCACCGACTCGCCGTCTACGAGGGGCGGGATGGTGGAACGCTGGATCTCGGTGGGCTGGGTGATGCCCTGCTCGTCGAGGCTGGCGACGAGGGTGGGGAGGAGCGGGAGGTCGGAGAAGGACGGCATGCGCACCTCGAGGCGATGGGGTGGACCCCTATCGCGCCCCCGCCTGCGCTCGGTCCGAAGGGGCCCGGGGCTGCGCGGCGCCGCCTCAGTACGTGGTCAACACCAGCACACTGTCTTCGGGGGAGAGCGTCCAGGACGAGCCGGCGGCCGGGTTGAGCCGCACGCCGCCCGTGGGCTCGCGCAGGTCGGCGTGGACGCGCAGGCCCAGCGCGATCTCGCCGTGCTTCCAGCACTGGCGCTGGAGCTTGCGGAAGGTCACGGGCCGTCCCGTGATGCCCAGCTCGTCGGCGCCTCGGAAGTGCAGCTCGGCGCCCCCCACCGTGAACAGCTCTTCGACCACCACGCCGAGCTCGGGCCGCAGGGCCACCTGGGCGAGGATGTGGCTGAGCAGCACGGAGCTCAGCAGGATCTCCCCCGCCCGTCGCCGGAACAGCTGCAGGTTCGTGTCGTCGAGCAGCTCGACCACGATGGGCGGCGGCGGCTCGCCGGGCGGCACGACCGCGCGCAGGGCGAGGTAGCCGAGCAGGGTGCGGGCGTCGGACGCGTCGCCGCTGTCGGTGCGGCCGCGCCCCATGAACACCACGCAGTCGTAGCGGGTGGAGTCGAGCCTGCGGTGCAGCTCGGTGAGGGTGGAGTCGCCCTCGATGTGGTTCACGGAGACCCGCTCGGCCCGGTAGCCAGCCTCGGACAGCTCGGTCTCTCGCTCGGCGATGGTGCGCTTGCTCACCAGATCGATGGTGAACCGCTCGGCGGTGTAGGTCTCCAGCTCGACCAGCAGGTCGTGCACCTTGGCGTTCCAGCCGAGCACCAGCACCCGTCGAGGGGCGGACAGGGCGTCGCGCACGGCCGGTCGCTCCGTAGGCTGCGGCGTCGGGCCGGTGGGGCGGGCGAGGGGCTCGTCCATCTCGAACTCTTCGCTGAGCAGCACACACAGGTCGCCGGGCTGCAGCCGCACCTCTGGCGGGGGGTTGAGGAGGGGCTGAACGCGGTCGCCGCTCGGACGCAGCAGGCCGATCAGCAACGCGCCTTCGAAGCGCACGGCGGCCTCGTGGAACCGCAGCCCCTCCAGCCCGGGGAAGGCCCGAAGGACCAGGTTGTTGCCCTGCTCGGTGACCAGCAGCTCGCGCAGCACGTACGACAGGCCGGGGTGACGGATGGTGTGGGCCAGGAACCGGCCCACCACGAGGTCGCCCGGCACCAGGTCGAGCTGGCCCCGGTACGACTGGCGCACCAGCTCGAGCACGCGGTGGTCCTTGACCTCGGCCACGACCCTGGGGGGCAGCTCGACGTCGTCGAGGTCGGGGTGCTGGAGAATGCTCAGCAGCGCCTTGATGGTCGCCGCGTCGCGCTCGGTCTGGTCGGCCTCGATCCCGGCCGGCAGCAAGATGGCGGCCGCGCGCAAGAAGTCCACGCGCTCGAGGTGATCGATGCGCAGCCGCGACCCGGAGCGCAGGATGATGCGCTGCTCGTCCCAGACCGGCCCCAGGCGGATCCGGAGATCAGAGCGGAAGTCGGCGTCCACCTCGTCGGTCATGACCACGATGCGGAGGTCAGCGTGCCGGCGCAGGTTGAGGAAGCGCCGCAGCCGAAACTCGGAGTGCAGCAGCTCCTCGATCAGGATGGCCACCCGGGTGGCCGATCCCATGATGAGGATGTGGCCCGACATGGCGATGGGGGTCTCGCCGCGCTCGAGCCGCCGCACGGTGGCCTCGAGCCACTGGGTCATGATGGCGATGAGCGCGCCCATGAACAGCACGTAGCCGCACACCGTGACCACGGTGGAGACCAGGCGGCGCACCAGGCCCTCGTCGTCGCCGAGGTAGCCGGGGTCGGTGAGGCGCAGGAAGGCCCACCAGACCGCGTCGGCGCCGTGGGGGTCGCCCGGGCCGAAGAGGTGCACGGCCAGCCCGCCCGCCATCGCGACCAGGCCCAGCAGCACGGCGATGAAGGCGAGGCGGAAGTGCGCGCCGCGCAGCAGCAGCCGCTCGAGCTGGTATTGCAGCGCCTGCTTCCATCGGGCGGGCTGCGGGGGCGGCGACGGGAGCAGAGATCGCATGGCTGCTCCCGTAGCCGTTGCTGGGCCCGTCCGCCCCGTACGCGCGATCCGCGACGAGGCCTCGCGCCTGCCGGTGACCCATGACGACCCTGACCGACCCCCTCCCGCTGCCCTGCGGCGCGGTGGTGCCCAACCGGCTGCTGAAGTCGGCCATGTCCGAGGTGCTGGGCACCGCGAGCCACGCGCCCTCCGAGGCGCTCGCGCGCCTGTATGGGCGCTGGGCCGAGGGGGGCGTGGGACTGAGCGTGACCGGGAACGTGATGGTCGATCGCCGCGCGCTGGGAGAGCCCGGCAACGTGGTCATCGAAGACGACCGCGACCTGGAGGCCCTGCGGGCGTGGGCCGCCGCCGGCACCGCGCACGGCGGGGCCCTGTGGATGCAGCTCAACCACCCGGGCAAGCAGAGCCCCATCTTCTTGAGCCCCGAGACCGTGGCGCCGAGCGCCGTGGGCTTCGGGCCCCAGCTCCAGAAGGCCTTCGCGGTGCCGCGGGCCCTGACCGAGGTTGAGATCGAAGACATCGTGCGCCGCTTCGGCGAGTCGGCGCGGGTGGCGAGGCAGGCCGGGTTCACCGGCGTCCAGATCCACGGCGCCCACGGCTACCTGGTGAGCCAGTTCCTCTCCCCCCACCACAACCGGCGCACCGACCGATGGGGCGGGTCGCTCGAGAACCGCGCGCGCTTCGCCCGTGCGGTCTACGCCTCGGTCCGGTCGGCGGTCGGCGACGACTTCCCGGTGGGCATCAAGATCAACTCGGCGGACTTCCAGAAGGGGGGCTTCTCGCAGGAGGAGTCGGCCGCGGTCATCGAGATGCTGGCGAGCGACGGCGTCGATCTGGTGGAGGTCTCTGGGGGCACCTACGAGGCGCCGGCCATGACCGGCCACAAGCAGCGCGAGAGCACCCGGGCCCGAGAGGGCTACTTTCTGGCCTTCGTCGAGGCCCTTCGCGGGCGGCTCGACGTGCCGTTCTGCGTGACAGGAGGCTTCCGCACCGCGGCCGGCATGACCGCGGCGGTCGAGAGCGGCGGGGCCGACATGGTGGGGCTGGCGCGCCCGCTGGCCCTCGACCCCGACCTGCCCCGCAAGGTGCTGGCGGGCGAGGCCGTCACGAGCAAGGTGCGCCGGCTGACCACGGGCATCAAGCTGGTCGACACCCTGACCATGCTCGATGTGTCCTGGTACGAGTCTCAGCTCGCGCGCATGGGCGCGGGCGATGAGCCGGATCCCGATCTGGGCGAGTGGCGGTCTGCGGTGATGTCGCTGTGGCGGCTGGGCGCGGGCGCCCTCCGGGTGCGGCGCGCGCGGGGGTAGGCGCCGGCCCCACCGCGTGGGCGAACAGCGCCTCGAGGGTGGCCTGCTGCTCGATGAGGACCGACCACCGCTCGCCTTGCTGCAGCCACCGCTTCAGCGCGGGCAGGGTGGCCCCGAGCGCCGGGGGATCGAGCGGACCCGCGGGGTCGGGTCGGAGGGCCGAGACGGCCGCCTCGGCCAGCCACAGCCCCATCAGCGCCGGCACGCCGCCCACGAGGTCGTGCTGTCCGGTGAGCAGCGCGCCCCGCAGGAGCAACAGCAGGTAGCGGGCCCCGGCGGGGGTCACCGGCGGGATGGTCCCGCGCCATCGCGCCAGGGCCAGGGCCACGGCCGGCGACGGATCGCGCTGGTCGTCGAGCAGCGCGGTCAGCAAGGCGTGCAGGGCGTGCTCGAAGCGCGCGGGGTCGGGCGGCGGGGCCGGCCGGCCGGCCTGGGCGTAGAGGTGGGCGCGGGCGTCAGCGATCGCGGCTGCGGGCTGCTGCGGCCCGGCCAGGCGCGCGAGCAGGCCAGGCTCGATCCGTCGCCAGTCCCCGCTGGCCACGGACAGCCCCGGGAGCAGCCGCACCTCGGCGGCGTCGAGGCGCGCCCGGGCCACCGTGCGGGGCAGCCGAAGCACCGCCGGCGCCTGCTCGGCGACCGGCGTGCCGTCTTCGAAGCTCTCATGCAGCCCGCCGCAGTCGCCGCGCACCGCGACCGCGACGCGGCCGTCGGCGTGCTCCACCGGCAAGAAGGGGTACTCGCGGCAGAACCAGGGCTTGCGCGCGGGCCCGAGCAGGCGGTGCACCGCGCACCGCTGGTCGTCCTGCAAGAACACGCAGTGGCCATCGACGCGGGCGAGGTAGGCGGCGGGCTGTCCGTCGGGGCCCGGCTGGGTGGCGTGCCACGGCTGCGCGGCCGCTGGCGGCCACCGGGCGGCGATGTCGGCGGCCTCGAGGTCTGCGATGACCTCGGGCTCGACTGGGCCGAACGAGAAGCCGTGGCAGCAGTCGCCGCAGCCTCGGCAGCTCCACCGGGCGCCGGGCAAGGTCTGGATGTCCATGGCCAATCGTAGCGGAAGCGCGCCGGCGGCCGATGGGGTCAGTGGCCCGCCAGCCCCGCCATCGCGCCTTCCTTGTCGTGCACCGCGAGGCGGTCGAGCAGGGTGCGGCTCGCCTCGTTCAGCCCCACCAGGGCGACGTGGGCGCCCTTGCGCCGGAAGCGCAGCACGACCTTGTCCACCGCACCCACCGCGCTCGAGTCCCACAGGTGGGCCTGGGTGAGGTCGATGACCACCCGGTCGAGGCGCTCGGTCAGGTCGAAGCCCTGGGTGAAGGCGTCGGCCGAGGCGAAGAACAGCTGGCCGTGCACCTGGTAGGTGCGGCCGCGGCCGCCGGGGTCGAGCGCGCTGTCCACCCGCACCAGGTGCGCCACCTTGCGGGCGTAGAGCATGGCCGAGAGCAGCACCCCGGCCAGCACCCCGAGCGACAGGTCGTGGGTGGCCACCACCGTCGCGGTCGTGGTGAGCATCACCAAGGTGGAGCTCTTGGGCAGCGTGCGGATGTCACGCACCGAGGCCCAGTCGAAGGTGCCGATGGAGACCATGACCATCACCGCCACCAGGGCGGCCATGGGGATCTGGCGCACCTGCGCGCCGAGCACCAGGATGAGGAACAGCAGGAAGCCGCCCGATACCAGGGTGCTCAAGCGGCCGCGGCCGCCGGAGCGCACGTTGATGACCGATTGGCCGATCATGGCGCAGCCGGCCATGCCGCCGAAGAAGCCCGCGGCGAGGTTGGCCAGGCCCTGGCCGCGCACCTCGACGTCCTTGTCGCTGTCGGTGTCGGTCATGTCATCGACGATCGACGCGGTGAGCAGCGACTCGAGCAGCCCCACCACGGTGAGGGTGAGCGCCGGCGGCAGGATGAGCGCCAGGGTGTGCCAGGTGAACGGCACCTTGGGCAGCGCGAAGACCGGCAGCGCCGACGGCAGCTCGCCCATGTCGCCCACGGTGCGCACGTCGGCGCCCGTGGTCAGGGCCAGGGCGGTGAGCGCCACGATGGCCACCAGGGGGGAGGGGACCGCCTTGGTGAAGCGCGGCAGGCCGTAGATGATGGCCAGCCCGCCGGCGACCATGGCC
>JBDQIL010000222.1:0-6702 GCA_040264415.1 Myxococcota bacterium | reverse complement strand
CCCCGCGCCCCCGCCCGCGGCGCCGGCCGGGGGCCGGCGGGGAGGGCGCGCGCGGCGGGGCGCGTGGGGCGCGCGCCCTGCCCCCGGGGCGCCGACGGACGCGACACGCTGCACCTCGGCTACGGCCCGGCGGCGTCGCGAGAGGACGGCGCGCTGCTGCTGGCGCTCGACGACCCCGAGCGCACGGTGGGCCGAACCGCGCAGGCCCGGTCCCGCTGAGCCAGACCCGAAGACCCCGCCCCGCTACTCGGCGAGCGCCCGATACGGGTCGATGATCTGCGGCTCCTCGTCCAAGATCCAGGTGTCGAGGAAGGTCTGGATCTGCAGCGTGCCCTCGAGGCTCGTGGGGGTGGCGACGTGTCGGGCCGGCCCCACCGTGCCGGGCCGGGTGACCTGATCGAACTGGAAGAAGGCGACGGTCGCTCCATCGTCGTGGTTGGCCACCACGGGATCCTCGTCGATGACCGTGAGCAACGGGACCGCCTCGACGACCGGCTCGAGGTGGGGCAGGTCGAGCGCGCGGGCCAGCGCGTGGCCGGAGGTCGGGGGCACCACCTCGTCGAACATGCCCAGCTGCATGAGCAAGCTCGGGGCCGGCGCGCTGTCGAAGCGGTCGCGGAGCACATGCGTCGCCCACGTGCCCGGGTCGACCGGGTCGACCACATGCTGCGCCAGGACCGCCAAGCGATCGAAGCGCTCGGCCGATCCCACCAGGGCCGCGATCACGTCTTCGTAGTCGGAGAGCAGGCTCGAATCGCTGAGGACGCTGATCAGCCGCGCGCCGCCCACGCTGAACGCGGCCGCCTCGATCTCCCCGTCGAGCGCGAGCAGCTGCGGCCCCAGGATGGCCCCGAGGCTCATGCCGACGTACCCCATCCGGTCGCTGTCGAGCTCGGGGTCGCCGTCGCCGTCGAGGTCGGGGTGCTCGCGCAGCAGGCGGGCGAGCCGCAGCCGGTCGAGCGCGGTCTGGTCGAAGTTGCCGCGGATGACGCGGGCGCGAATGCTCAGGCTGGTGAGGTCGATGCCGAGGAAATTCACGGCGTCGTCGCGCTGGTTGCCGCCCGTGGCGGACGGGTGGTCTCCGTGCTCGACCGCCTCCATGGCCACCAGCGCGTACTTCAGGTCGCCCATCTCTCGGGCGATGAGGTGGCCCTCCGAGCGGCGGCTGCCGAGGCCGTGGCCGTAGATCACCACCGGGTGGGGGCCCTCGAAGTCGGGCAGCCAGATGGTGACGGGCACCTCGGACTCGATCGGCTCGACCGTGGGGTCGACCCGCCCGCTGGCCGTGCGGTGGTCGCGCACCGTCAGGGTGAGCTCACACTCGAGCAGGTCGCCGCGCTCGATGCAGCTCGGGGAGGAGGTTCACGACACCGGCACCGAGGACTCGGCGGCGGCGAGGTCGCGCAGCACGTCGGTGTCGTCGTGGGTGGTGAAGACCGAGACCACGCTCACGTCGTCGGGCCGCAGCCCGAGGTCGTCGAGGGCGGCGCGATAGCGCGGCGCCGCCTCGGCCACGACGGGGTCGTCGGAGGTGCCATACAGGAGGGCGCGGGTGGTGTCGGTGGGGGAGATGCAGCCGCCGTCGGCCGCCTCGGCCGCGGTGGTCAGCACCAGCGCGTGACGCGCCCCGGAGCGCATCGGCCGCAGCGGCCACAGCATCACGGTGAGGCCGTCTTCGACCACCCGCGCCTCGAAGGGCACCCGCGCGAGGTCGGGCGTGTCGAGATCGACGAGCATCCAGCCTGCGCTCTCCACGCTCTCCTCAGCGCTGCCCGGCGCGGCGGTCACCGGCGCGTCGAAGCGCAGCAACACGCCGCCCGTCGTGCCGAAGCCGGACAGGTCGGACAAGCCGTCGGCCGCGTCCGCCATGAACGGCGGCACGCTGCCGACCCAGGGGGCCCGCTCCGGGTCGACGGACAGGCGGACGCCGGTGGGCGTGCTGGCGTCGGCCACCTCCAGCAATCCATCGGGAAAGAGATCGATCTCCTCGGCGCCGTCGCGCACCCAGCGGTGGCCGGTCGCGCCCTCGCACCACGCTGGCGGCACCTCGGGCTCGTCGGCGTCGACGTCGGCGCTGCCGCTCCCCGCTGGAGGGGTGCCGTCGGCGCAGCCGGCCACCGCGAGCGTGGCCCACAGCGTCACCGCGACCGAATGGACGAGATCGGACCGATGGGACAGGGCGCGCATGGCAGCTCCGGGTAGGGGCCTCGCAGCGCGGCACGGTAACCGCGTCTCTCTCCACCCGCGCGGGCAGATGGCCGTCCCGCACGGCCCCCCTGCGGTATCGTCCGTTCATCCTGCCCCCCCTCTTCACCCCACGCACCCATGTCCGACCCGAGCCCCGCCGACGCGCTGCTGACCTGGCTCCAGACGGGCGCCAACGGGCCCCTCGTCGTGGTGCTCTTGCTGATGGGCTGGTTGTGGATGTTGGTGCGGCGGCGCGGCGACGAGACCGCCTCGCGTCCGGTCCGCCCCAACCCGCTCAGCCTCGACGAGCTGGGACGCACCGCCTTCAAGGCCGCGATGCAGCAAGACCTGTGGCTCTGGCGCGACCTCTTCGTGAATGGAGCGGAGGCCCGCGCCTTGCTGGGGGAGCAGGCCACCGCCTTCCTCGAGACGCGCAGCCCCGACGTGCTCGACGGCGTGCTGGCCGCGACCGCGGCTCACATCCCCGCGGGCGCGACCTACGGCGGCGTCGAACACGACGCGACGGGGGGCCTGGCGCTGGTCGTGGTGCTGCCCGGCGATGGGGGGCGCGATCTCGCCCCCATCGGCCACGGGGTGCAGCTCGGCACCATCTGGCGGCTCTGGGGCGGCCGCCCGCCCAGCGCCGCTTGAGGGCTGCGGCCCGCGGGCGCCAGCGGCCGGACTACTTGTAGATGACCGCCCACGAGCTGAGCACGATGTTGCCCGCCGACCCGGCGAGGCTGCTGTCGCCGTTCAGCGACGCCTGGTACGAGAACGACGCCTCAGCGCCGGCGGTCACGTCGCCCGTGACGTCTTCGATCCAGGGCTTCACCCGCTGCCCGGGGCACCAGCCTCCGCGACCGAACCACCAGGTGCCCGCCTGGTTGGGCACGACCCCGTCGCCGATGTCGAGCTCGCAGCCCTGGCTGGTGCCGGCCACCGAGTAGACCTGCTCGTAGCTGGACGCGCCCACCGCGAAGGTGTGGCCGTGCTTGCAGAACTCGGCGCAGTTGTTGTCGCCGTCTTGGCCGTGGCCCGAGATGATGCTGCGCAGCTCGACCCGCGCCGCGTCGGCGGGGATCGACACCGCGACGGGGTCGCGGTCGTTGTAGGCGGCGTTGAAGCTGCCGCCGGTGAACAGCTCGACCGCCTGGTCGGGCTTGTAGCCCTTGCCCTGGTCGCTCAGGCGCACCTTGAGGGTGACGCCGGTGGGCTGCACGTTCCACGACGGGGCCCAGGAGTAGCGGATGGTGCGCTCGCCGCCGTCTTTGAGCCAGGCCAGCGCGTGGGTGGCGTCGACCACCCAGCGGCTCTCTCGGTGGTAGGTCGTGATGAAGCGACCCATCTCGAGCCAGCGCTCACCCTCGGCGTCCCACAGGTACATGTGGGCGAGGTAGTCCCAGGCGCCGCAGTTGCCGATCTCGTGGCTGCCCGTGTCGGGGCACTCCATCAAGATGTCGAGCTCGAGGGTGTCGAAGGTGGCCATGGTCACGGCGTCGGGCAGCGTCAGGGTGCCGTCCTCGTACTCTTGGATGACGTCGCCACCGAAGACCTCGACCTCGGTGACCGCGTGCTCGGCCAGGCGGGCGTCGCGCTCGGCCTCGAAGTTGAAGTACTCGGCCTCGCGGGCGACCTGGCTGAGCCGCCACTCCCATGGCCAGTCGAGCGCCGCGTCATAGGCGTTGACTGCCGAGAAGTAGCCGAAGCCCCGGATCTGCTGGGAGCGGTCGATGCCGAAGCCGGTGAGCCCGATGTTCGAGTCGAAGCCGTCCTTGACCAAGCCCGTGAGCGAGTCGGAGGGCTCGGCCACCACGTGCAGCCGCGCGGACCACCAGGCCTCCTCGGAGCCGTTGAGGCGCTCCACCTCTTCGGCGATCTCGAGCTCCATCTGGGCGCCGAACTCTTCGGCGGCCTCGGCGTCGTCGCCGGTGACCACGAAGAAGTAGTGGACGTTCTCGGGGGAGTTTCGGAGGAGCGTGCGCAGGTCGGTGAACCAGAAGCTCGACCGGTCGCTGTCGCTCACGGTGAGGTAGTGCGGCACGAAGAGGTAGCTGTCGCAGCCCGACCACTGCTCGGACAGGGTGAAGGTGGTGCCGTCACGCAGAGGAACGCTGAAGTCGCCCGCGGGCTGCCTGCGCAGGAAGCTGGTGGGCCCGGTCGCGTCGTATTCGCGGATGGGGAGCTCGAGCGTTCGACAGGCCTCGGCGGGATCGACACCCGAGGTGCCGTCGGAGCCGTCGGTCGTGCCGTCGGCGCCGTCTGCCGCATCCGTGCCGTCGGCGCCATCCGCCGCGCCGTCGGCGCCGTCGGTCGCGTCGTCGGCGCCGTCCCCGGGCTTGTCGCCGTCGGAGGCGCCGGTGCAGGCCGCGAGGCCGAGGACGAAGAGCAGCGAAATGCGGGTGGTCATCTTGACTCCAGAGCCGGGCAGGCGCCCACCTTACCCCAAGGACAGCGCAGTGTCGGGACCGCCGCAGCGGCTGCGTTAGCCTCGACCATGGACACCCCAGACACCGTGGACGCCGTCGTCATCGGAGCAGGCTTCGGCGGGCTGGCCGCTGCCCTCACGTTGGCCGAGGCCGGCCAGTCGGTGCGCCTGTTCGAGGCGCTCAAGTACCCCGGCGGCTGCGCTTCCACCTTCGAGAAGGGCGGCGCCCGCTACGAGACCGGCGCGACCCTCTTCAGCGGGCTGGGTCCGCAGGGCCTCTTCGGGCGGTGGAAGGAGACCCACGACCTCGACGTCGAGTTCCGCTTCCCAGACCCGCCGGTCGAGCTGCGTACGCCGTCGCTCACTCTGCCGGTCTCCACCGATCGGGCCGCCTTCATCGACCACCTCTGCGCCCTGCCCGACGCCCCAGAGGCCGCCGTCCGGGCCTTCTTCCGCGAGCAGGGGCAGGTCGCCGACGCCCTGTGGCCGGTGCTCGAGCGCTCCGGCCGGCTGCCGCCCTTCGCAGACGGCGGGCTGACCTGGCACCTGGGCCGGGCCCACCGCTACCTGCCGCTGCTGCGCCAGGTGGGCCGCCCAGCGCTCGCGGCGCTCGAGCGACACGGCCTCGCCGACTGGCGGCCGCTCCGAACGTGGGTGGACGCCCTCTGTCAGATCACGGTGCAGGCGAGCGCCGCCGAGGCCGAGGCGCCCTTCGCCCTGTCCACGCTCGACTACTGCTTTCGCGGCACGGGCCACGTGCATGGCGGGGTGGGGGCCCTGGCGCGCGCCCTGGTGGGCGCCATCGAGCGGGCCGGCGGTCGGGTGGAGATGCCCGCCCGGGTGCGCGCGGTCGAGCCCGACGGCGACGCCGGGCGGGTGACCGCGCGCGGCCAGCAGGTGCGCGCCCGCCACGTCATCGGCAACGTCTTGCCCCAGGCCCTGGCGGGCATGATGGCGCACCCCCCCGCGGGCCTCGCGCGGCTGCAGCAGCCCGTCGATGCGGGGTGGAGCGCGTGCATGCTCTACCTGCGGGTGCGCCCCGACCCGGCGCTGCGCCCCGAGCCCCACCACCTCGAGCTGGTCGCCGACGAGCGCGCCCCCTTCACCGACGGCAACCACGTGTTCGTGAGCCTCACCGGCGTCGACGAGGCGCGCGCGCCGGGCGGCCAGCGAACGGTCACGGTGAGCACCCACGTGCGCCCGACCCCGCCGGCGGCCGACCCCGCCGCCGCCATGGCCGCGGTCCACGCCCGCATGCAGGCCACGCTCGAGTCGCTGGCGCCCGAGGTCGCCGCGGCCACCACCCACCGCATGACCGCGTCGCCCCGCACCTGGCAGCGCTTCACGGGGCGCCCGGGGGGCCTGGTCGGCGGCGCCCCCCGCACCGTCGGCCTGCACCACTACGCCCGCCTCGGGCCCGCCGCACTGGCGCCGGGCCTGTGGCTGGTGGGAGACTCCGTCTTTCCCGGGCAGAGCACCCTGGCGACCGCGCTGGGGGGCGCGGCCACCGCGCGGGCCGTGATGCGCGCGCCGTGAGCCCCGCTCAGCCGCCCATCATGCCCTTCTTCAGCTTGTCGGAGGCCGGGTCGGGGCCCAGGTAGATCGACCACACGGCCTTCATGAAGTCGGCCCCGGCGATGGTGCCCGCGCCCGCGCCGTTGAAGGTCACCGAGGTGCCGGTGCCCGGCACATAGTCGAGCACCACCACGTCGCCCGAGCGCACGGTCTTCATCATGCCGTCGAGGGTGGCGAAGCGGTCGGCCAGCGCGGCCCGGTTGGGCAGCTTGGCCAAGCCCTCGGCGAAGGTCTCGCGCATCTGCTCGGCGGTGACCTCTTTGTAGATGAAGTGCATCACCACGCGCTTGGGTGCGTCGAGCGCGACCGCCGCGGCGGCGTCCTTCGACTTCGTCGGCAGGTAGAGCGCCCCCACATAGATGTCGATGAAGTACTTCTCGCGCAGGCCCATGCCGTTGAGCACCACCGGCTGCCCCCCGACCGTGGCGGAGTCGGGCAGCGTGACACCGGCCAGCGAGGCCGCCTGCGCAGGGGCCATGGCCAGCAACAGAAAGAGAGCGGTGGCGAGCATGGGG
>JBDQIL010000221.1:0-6707 GCA_040264415.1 Myxococcota bacterium | reverse complement strand
GCGCGCGTCGATCTGCACCCGCTGCGGCACCCCGCCCGACGCCCGCATCACGACGGCTTGGGGCTGAGCGAGCAGGATGCTCGGGCGCACGGGAGGCTGCGGCGGCGCGAAGCCCTCCCACTCGTGGACCGGGTCGTCGAGTGCGGAGAGGTCGAGGGCGCTGGATCCTGGGGCGTCGGCCGTGCCCGGCAGGCGGAGCTGCCGACCCGCGGGCCGGCGGTCGAGGGCCGCGGGCTGCACCGGCTTCGGGCGCCACTCGGCCTCGGGGCGGTGGCGTGAGACGAGCTGCGGCACCACGACGGCGTGGCTGCCCAAGGCGTCTTGCAGGCGCGCCGCCACGTCGGCCAGCGCCTCGGAGGCCCGCCCACGCTGCAGCAGATCGCCCTGGCGGCCATCGAAGGGCGTGGTCTCGGTGACCTCGATCTGCACCCGCTCGACCGGCGCCGCCAGCGAGAAGCGCTCGAGCCGCAGCTGCAGCAGGTCGAGCAGGCGCCGCGTCGACCGCGTGGGGCTGCCCACCCGCACCCACAGGTGCTGATCGCCGCCGCCGTCGAGGCTGAAGCGCAGGGTGAGCCGCACCACGGCGCGCCCGGACGCGGTCAGCCGGGCCGCGGCGTCGCGCAGCAAGGCGTTGATCACGAACAGCAGGGCGTCGAGCTGGGTGACCGGGTCGGGGAGGTCTTGGCGCAGGGTGAGCGGCCCGTCGTCGCGCCACAGCGACATCACCGGCGGCTGAACCTGACCGCGCGCCACCGCATGCGCAGCCACGCCGACCGGACCCAGACGCCCCACCACCGACGCCGGCTCGAGGGCCGCGAAGGCCGCCACGGTGGGCACCCCGAGGTGCAACAGCAGGTCGTGTTCGGCCAGCGGCAGATCGAGGGCGCCGATGGGCAGCGGGCCCAGGGCCTCGGCCGCTCCCCCCGGCGGCACGCGCCGATGGCCGTCCCCCCACGCCGCCACGGCCAAGGCGGTGCGGGGGTCGTCGGCCACCACCACCCGGCTCGTGTGGCCCAGGTGTTCGAGCCGCAACCGCACACGCTCCAGGATGGCCCGCTCGCCGCCCGCCGCCCGCGTGCTGCGGCTGATCTCGGCCACCAGCGCGCTGGGAGGCAGCGCCGCCACGGTGGGCGAGACCCGCAGGAGCTGGGCCGCCAGGTCGGTGAGGTCGGCCCGCTCACCGTCGGGATCGTGCCGCTCGGCCTGCAGCGTGGGCGCCAGGGCCCGGGCCTCCGCCAGGGACATGCCCACGCGCACCCCCGCCTGCCGGGCCGGTGGCGTGGCCACCTGCACCCGCAGCGCGCTCTTCTGCTCGGTGACGAGCGCCACCGGCTGGCTGGCAGACCAGCCGCAGCGCTCCAGGCGGAACAGGGGGAGCCAGGCGACGAGATACCGGAACATACGTTCAGTGTATCAACAACTGCGCGCCAAAGCCCCCGTCGAAGCCGGACAAGGGATGACCTTGACAGACCAACCCAGCTCCACGATCAGCCGCGGAAGCCGTCCTTCGCGGCTCGAACCGCCCCGAAGACGGCAGCGGGGGCCCCCATGGGCAGCCCCACAGCCGCGGCGACCTCGGGCCGGTCGCACCGCAGGAAGGGGTTGGTCGCCTTCTCCATCCCGATGGTCGAGGGGACCGTGGGCGCGCCGGCGGCGCCGGCGGCCGCGACGGCCGCGACCCGGGCCCGCAAGGCCGCGTTGTCGGCATCCACCGTCACCGCGAAGCGAAGGTTCGCAGTGGTGTATTCATGGGCGCAGAAGACCCGCGTGTCGTCTGGCAGGCCGCGCAACAGATCGAGCGACGCCCAGAACTGGTCGGGCGTGCCCTCGAACATGCGGCCGCAGCCCCCCGCGAACAGGGTGTCGCCCACGAAGACCGCGGCGTCGCCCTCGAACCAGTAGGCGATGTGGCCGCGGGTGTGGCCCGGGACGTCGTAGACCCGCGCGACCGCGGCGCCCACCGACACCGAGCCTCCGGTGCCCACCGCCACGTCGATGCCCGGGATTCGCTCGCGATCGGCGGCAGGCCCCACCACAGTCAGCCCAAAGCGCCTCTTCAACGACTGGTTTGCGCCGACATGGTCGGGGTGGTGGTGGGTGTTCAGGATGAGGTCGAGGCCCCAGCCGGCGGCGTCGAGGGCGGCGAGCACCGGTGCCTCCTCGGCCGGATCCACCACCGCGGTCACCCCCTCCCCCGGGTCGTGAACCAGAAAGACGTAGTTGTCGCGCAGCGCAGGGACCAGTCGGATGTCGAGGGTCACAACAGGCTCCAGGTCAGCGGGAGAAGAGGCGGGAGTCGAGACCGAAGCGCCCCCCGCCGAGCAGCGTCAGCCCCAGGCAGGCGACGCCGACCTCGAAGGCGTGCGACGCGCCGCTCCAGCCGTCACCGGTGCCCAGGTGCATGGCCGTGGCGACGGCCATCGTGCAGGCGAGCAAGAACGCCGACGGCCGCACCAGCAGCCCCACCATCAGCAGCAGCCCCCCCGCGAACTCGGTCCAGGCGGCGGCCGCTCCGAAGAACTCGGTGTAGTCGGTGACGCCCACGTGCTTCATCGACTTGCCCAGCTTGGCCCACTTCCCAGGTCCACCCTGAATCTTGGGCCACCCGTGGACGAAGGCGAACTGGGCGCCGATGCCCAGCCGCAGCACCAGCAGCCCGAGGTCGTGGGTCTTCATGCGCCAGCCGCTCATGTCGCTCTCCAAGCATGGGGTTGCCGAGTCAACGGTCGGCCCCATCCGATATCCCGCCCGAGCGTGAGGGGGGGGCGCCCTCGCGGCGGCGTGGGCGCGCCGAGGCCTGCACCCCAGCGACCTACGGGCAGGTGACGTCTTCCACCACCAGCTGGTTGTTCTCCTCGGAGCACTCGTCGACGATGCCCACGCCCTGATCGTCGTCGGCGATGACCACGAGCGATTGGTTCTCGAGGCGGGCCGCGTCGAGGCTCACGCGCACGATGCGAGACGCCCCGCCCACATCGACCACGTCGGGCACGTAGGCGGTGGCCAGCCAGGTGCGCTCGCCCGCCACGTCTTCGGCGTAGAAGCCCATCGGCACGTCGTAGCGAAGGCCGACCGCGCCGCGGTTGCCCAGCCGCGCGTGCACCACCACCCGACCGTTCTGGCACTCCTCGAGGCACACCTCGGCCACCGGCACCGCGTCGGGGGACGACCCGGCGCCCTGCGGGTTGACGTCGCCGCTGCGGAAGCTGTTCCAGGTGGGCCAGTTGGGGTTGGGCGCCGTGGGGATGCTGAGGTCGTCGGCGATGTTGGTGATCGAGTAGGCGTGCTGGTTCCAGAGCTGGCGCCCCGACACCCAGCCGCCCCGCTCGGAGTCGGGGTCACCGCCGAAGACGGTGATGCCGGTGGAGTCTTCGCCCTCGTGGCCGCCGCCGTTGGGGACGATCAGCTCGACCTGCCCGTCGCCATCGACGTCGGCGACGGTCGGGAACTCGTGCAGCGTGCGCGACGCGTGGTTCTCGTCGGACAGCCGCACCTCGCCGTCGAGCCCGTTGAAGATCCACAGGCGGGTCTCGTCGGCGTAGACCACCTCGGGGCGCCCGTCGGCCTCGAAGTCGAACACCACCGACCCCGTCATCTGGGACGAGGCGTCTTGCACCGGGCGGCTCCACAGGGTGGTGCCATCGACCTCGTAGACGGCGTACACCCCCGCGTCGGCGACGCCGATCTCGGGGCGACCGTCGACGTCGAAGTCGGCGATGGTGGGTGGGCCCCCGTTGCCGCCTCCCGACAGCGCCCATTCGCCGATCAAGGTGCAGTCGCGCTCGAAGACGCGCACGCGGCCGCCGCCCACCGACACCACCTCGCCCACGCCATCGAGGTCGAGGTCGGCGCCCGCCACGAAGCCGTCGGTCTCTTCGCCCCCGAGGCTGCAGATCACGTCTCCGTTCGAGGCGTAGATCGTGCGGCCGGTCAGCAGCTCCTGCTGGCCGTCGAGGTCGAGGTCCATGGGGACGCTGTGCCAGCCCACCTCGGGGTGGGCGGGGTACGCCGCCGCGCCGGCCGCGCCGATCCAGACCACCTCGCCCGAGCCACCGTCGAACACGTGCGCGCCCACGATGACCTCGACGTCGCCATCGCTGTCGAGGTCGGCCAGGGCCGGGGCGTGGCCGCCACACCGGAAGGGGGTGTGGTCGGCGACCCAGTCGAGGCCGCCCACCGTGTCGAAGGCCGCCAGGTAGCAGGGGGTCTCCATCGCGGCGGTGCCGGTGCCGCCGTCGGGCACCTCGGGGCGCACCGGCACGTCGCCGTCGCCGCCGGCGCCGCCACCGCCGTCTTCGCCGCCGCCGCCTTCGTCACCGGGCTCGGCGGTGTCGCTGCCGCCGCCGTCGTCTCCGCCCCCGCCGTCGCCGATGGCGCCGCCCACCACCTGCACCACCACGACGATCTCCGCCGACCCGTCGCCGGTCACGTCGCCGATGGCCACGTTGGAGTAGCGGTACGGGTAGACCTGCAGCTCGGGCAGATCGACCCGCTGCACCGCCATGCCGTTGTGGCTGCCGTCGCCCGGCAGGATGCGCAGGATGCCGCGTCGGCTCGCGCGCAGGCCGCCATCGTCGGACACCAGCACGATGTCGGGCAGGTCGTCGCGGTCGATGTCGCCGTCGGCGTCGTCGTCGGTGAGCTGGGCCACCATGGGCGCCATCAGCACCTCGCTGTACTCGCCATAGTTGCCGAAGCTGCGCATCTCCCACTCGACCACCGCGACGATGGGGTCGGTGTCGGGGTCGTGGGCGCAGCTCTCGTCTCGGCCGACCTCTGCGGTGAGCGGAGGTTCGTCACACCAGTTGGCCTCGACGGTGCCCGTGTCGATGCCAGGGTCGTAGATGGGAGCGGTGTCTTCCGCGCCCGGATCGGGGGTCCGCTTGCGCTCGATGCCGTAGTCGCTGCCGCAGGCGGACAGCCCACCAGCGGCGAGGAGGACGGCGAGGCGGCGGACGGCGGGCATCGGGCTCCGGGGGATGCCCGGAGGATAGCGCGATGCGGGCGGCATGCGCAGGAAAGCGGCCGCCGCGGCCCGCTTCACGGCACCAGCACGACCTTGCCCAGGTTCTCCCGGTCGTGCAGGATCCGGTGGGCCTCGCCAGGGGTGTCGAAGGGCACCGTGGCGTGCACCACCGGCCGCAGGTGACCGGCCTCCCAGAGATCGAAGAGCTCCCGCAGCCAGCCGGCGACCCGATCGCCCTCGTGCCACAGGCGCCCCATGTTGACGCCCACCACGCCCACGTTGTGGTTGATGAGCCACGTGGGCATGAGCCGGGTCCACGGGATCTGGCGGACGTTCTGCAGCATGGGGAGCAATCGACGGGTGGAGCCCTGCGCGTTCGACGACATGCCGAACATGATCAGCCGCCCGCCGGCTCGCAGCAGGTCGAGCCCCTTGCCCCAGCTCTCTCCTCCCACCGCGTCAAAGATGAGATCGAGGCCCTCCTGATCGCGCAACACAGCCCCGAAGTCGTCGGTGGTGTAGTCGATGACCTGATCGTAGCCGCGCTCGAGCAGCATCGGGTGCTTGTGGGCGCTCGCGGTGCCGATGGCGGTGGCGCCACGCCACCGAAGCAGATCGAGGGCCATCAAGCCCACGCCGCCGCCGGCGGAGTGCACCAGCACCCGGTCGCCCGGTCGCACCCGACCGATCACCTCGCACATCATCCAGGCCGTGAGGCCGGTGACGGGGATGGCGGCGCCCGTCACCGCGTCCATGCCGGCGGGTCGCTGCACGGCCTGCCCGTCGGGCACGCAGACCGCGGTGGCGTAGCCCCCGAAGCGGGTCATGGCAGCGACCGCCTGGCCCAACCGCGCCGACTCCACGCCAGCGCCCACCGCGTCGATGGTCCCGGCGACCTCGTAGCCGACGACCGCGGGGAGCGGCGGCGCGTCGGGATAGATGCCCATCCGGGCCATCAGGTCGGCGAAGTTGACGCCCGCCGCCTCCACCCGCACGCGCACCTCGCCAGGCCGGGGGGTCGGGTCGGCCGCCTCGCGAACGTCGAGCACCGCGGGGGCGCCGGTCTTCGGGATCCAGATCTGTCGCATGCGGGCCTCCGCGCCGTCTTCGGATGGGGGCTTTCCGGTGGACGCCTGGGTGCCTAACGTTGGCACCATGAGCGGAATGAGCGGAATCACAGACGCCCTCGTGCAGCTCCTCGAGGCGCTCGGGGTGCCCATCCACCCCTGGACCCTGCCAGCGCTCGCGCTGGTGGTGATGGGCCTGCTCAGCCCCCTCATCCTCAAGAACCTCAAGACCGGCAAGGCCCGCAAGCTGCTGAAGCGGGCCCGCATCTTGAGCGGCGGCGAGCGGCAGCGGCTCGAAGCGGCGGCGCTCGACGAAGTGGGCGACCACCCGATGGGCCTCGTGGCGGTCGCCGAAGAGGCCCTGCGCCTCGGGCGGAAGGCCCTCGCGCGCGACGCGGTCGCGCGGCTGGCCCGAACCGGGAAGGCCCGCGACCACCTGCGGCGCCTCAACCGCGAGCTCGACCCCGACCCCCTGCCCCCCACCGTCGACGCCACGGTGCTGGTCATCGAGCGCCTGCTCGAGGGCGGGCTGGTCGAAGAGGCAGACCGGCGGCTCGGGCGCGCGCGCGGCAAGTTCGGAGCCCACGACGACTTTGTCGCGCTGGCTGCCCAGATCGAGCGCGCCCGCGACGGGGCTGACGCGCCCGCCTGACCGCAGGCGCTATCCTGACGGC
>JBDQIL010000220.1:0-6709 GCA_040264415.1 Myxococcota bacterium | reverse complement strand
GGCCCAGAGCACCGCCGCCCCACGCCCAGGGCGCTTGGCGCCCCGCCGCCGGCACCGCGGTACACACCCGCTGCGGGGTGCGCGGAGGCGGGGTTGAGTAGGCTGGGCGGCCGAGGGCGGGGACCCGGTGGGGCGCGGATCCGCCCGGTGGGTTCTGGGGCGGGCGCGGGCCTCGCGACCCGCGCCCGCCGCCGGTCGCTACCGCAGCGGGGCGTCCTGGTAGTTCACCGTGCGACCGTTGAGGTCCTGCGGCTCGCGGAAGTTGGCGTCGAAGATGGCCGGGAAGGCGTCGAGCTGATCGGCGTCGAGCAAGAGCAGCTGGCCGGGCAGCACCCACGTCACGATCTCGGAGCAGGGCGGCGTGGTGAGCGAGCCCTGGTACCAGGCCGCGGTGTCGATGTTGCCGACGAGGTCGTAGGGCACGAACGAGGCCGCGGCGTCGTCGAGGCGCTCGCCCTCGGCGGCCGGCAGCGAGTCCCAGCCGATGGCGTCGAAGGCCGCGTTCGGCTCGGAGCCCTCGCTGATGAAGGCCCCCACGACCAGGAGGTCGTCGTCCGAGGTGTCCTCGGTGCCCATGTCGTTGCGGTGGACGAGGTGCATCTCCATCTCGAACGGGGCGCCGTTGACCAGGTGCTCCGACTCGGAGTGGAAGTGGAACTGCTGCAGGTCGTAGACCACGCCGTCCCAGGTGAGCGAGCTGCCCGCGTCCACCGTGTAGGTGATGGTGTGGCCGTTGTTCTCGGCCGCCAGCGCGGTCGAGGCGCCGACCATGTCGGTGATGGGCAGGTCGCCCAGCATGAGGTCGTCGATGACCAGGTCGATGGGGGACTGGGCCTCGCCGTCGCACTCGGGCCAGAAGACCCACCATTCCTCGGGACCGACGGTCTAGTCGATGCTCTCGTAGCCCCAGTGGGGCAGGTTGTCGTCGGGGGTGCCCGAGCAGTCGTCGTCGAGGCCGTTGAAGATCTCGAAGCCCGCCGGGGAGATGTCGGCGTTCGTGTCGTCGCAGTCCGAGGCCACCAAGCTGCGGCCGGCGGGGACGGTGCAGGACTGCTCGAGGGTGGCCGGGTCGCCGTATCCGTCGGTGTCAGTGTCGGCGTCAGTGTCGGCGTAGTGGTCCACCAACAGCTCCTCGTCGGTCTCGTCGTCGCAGTCGTTGTCGATGCCGTCGCAGATCTCGGTCGCGGCGGGGTTGATGTCGGCGTCGGTGTCGTCGCAGTCCTCGTCCACCGAGAAGCCGTCGCCGTCGTCGTCCACCAGCGCGGTGCCGTCGGTGCCATCGGCGCCGTCGGCGCCGTCCGCGCCATCCGCGCCGTCGGCCCCGGCGGCGCTGCCCGAGTCGTCGTCCTCCTTGTCGCCGCAGGCGAAGAGGGCGAGGGCGAGGAGGGGGGCGGCGAGGATGAGGCGCATGGGGACTCCGGACGCCCCGAGGAAGGGAGGTGCGAAGGGCCGGAGACTACGCCGGCCCGAACGGAGTCGCCACACCGTCTCGGGCCCTCGGAGGGGCCGGAGATGAGAACGCACGGTTCGACGGCGGGTACGGGCAGGGCGTGATCTTCGATCCGGAAGCGCAGGACGGATGACGCCGCCTGGGGGCCGCGATGGAGACAGACCGCCCCTCCGTCGCCGTCGGGCTCCCGCATCGCACGCCCACCCCACCCCATCAACCACCTGGACGGCGCTCGGGACCACCCGGTCCAGGCACCCATCGGCGCGCCGGCCGCCAGGGCCCTACACTGTGACCATGACTCCCCCCGCTCTTGACCGACTCCGTGGCGCGGGCCGCCTGCTGGCCGCCGCCCTGCTCTGCCTGCCCCTGTCCCTCGCCCACGCGGGAGACCGCGACGACGACGGCATCCCCAACAAGCTCGACCGCTGTCCCGACGAGCCCGAAGACCGCGACGGCTACCAAGACGACGACGGCTGCCGAGACCCCGCCACCCGCGTGCACCTCGTGGTTCAAGACGGGGCGGGCCGGCCGGTCGAGGGTGCGGCCTCTGCGCTCGTGGGGGCAGGCGGCCAGGGCACCGGTGGCGGCGACTGGCTCGCCGACGTGCACCACGGCGTCTACACGCTCACGGTGCGGGCCGAGGGCTTCCGGCCGCTGGAGGACCAGGTCGTGGTGCCCGAGCTGGCCGAATTCGAGGTGCGCTCCACCCTCGACCGGCTGGAGGGCCGCCTGCGGGTCACGGTCCAAGACGAAGGCGGCCGACCGATCCCCGGCTCGACGGTGGCCGTCGGTGAGGCCGCGCCGGCCCCGGCCGCGGGGGGCGCGGTGGCCCAGATGCTGCGCCCGGGTGATCACCTCATCACGGTGCGCGCGCCGGGCTTTCTCGACAGCAAGGAGCTGGCCACCGTGCTGGCTGACGGAGACCACGCGCTGTCGGTGGTGCTCGAGCCCCGGGTGCGAGACCAGGACGGCGACGGGGTCATCGACAGCCGCGACGCCTGCCCCGACCAGCCCGAAGACGTCGACGGCTTCGATGACGCCGACGGCTGCCCCGACCCGGTGGTCCGCACCGCCTTCCAGGTGGTCGATGGGGTTGGCCGCGCGGTGCCGGGCGTGCAGGTGCGCGTGATGGGCGCGGGCGGCGACGGCGCGGGCGGCGCGGCCTTCTCCCTCGATCTGCACCCGGGCGACTACCAGGTCTTCGCCGCCGCAGACTCCTTCGTCACCACCGACCAGACCCTCACGGTGCCCGCCGGCGCCGACCAATTCGACGCCCGCGTCGTGATGGACCGCGTCTGGGCCACGCTCATCCTCTACGTCATGGACGACAAGGGCCAGCCCATCGACGCGTTCTGGTGGAACCTCGACAACAGCGAGGACTCGCCCGGCGACGGCCAGGGGCTGTACGCCGGCAAGATGGACCCGGGCGCCCACATGCTCTTCATCTCGGCCAAAGACCACGCCCCCGCCAAGGCGCGCGTGCTGCTTGAGCCGGGGAAGTTCTCGGAGACCTCCATCACCCTGTTCCCCACCCTCATCGAGGTCACGCGGGACAAGATCGAGATCTCCGACAAGGTCTACTTCGACACGGGCAAGGCCACGATCCGGCCTGAGAGCTACCCGCTGCTCGACCAGGTCTTGGCGGTCTTGCAGGCCCGCACCGACCTCTTGCGGCTGCGCATCGAGGGCCACACCGACGCGCGCGGGTCGGCCGACGCCAACCGCCGCCTGTCCGACGAGCGCGCGGCAGCGGTGCGCGCCTACCTGTTGAACGCGGGCATCTCCCCCGAGCGGCTGACCAGCGTGGGCGTGGGCGAGGACCAGCCCGTAGACGATCGAGACGGGGCCGAGGCGTGGGAGCGCAACCGCCGGGTGGAGTTCATGATCGAGGCGTGGTCAGACGAGACGGTCGAGCGCGAGATCGAGCCGCGAGAGGCGGTGGTCGAGGTGAAGACCACCGACGACAAGCCGCCGCTCTGGCCGGGCTTCGGCATCCTGGACGGGTCTCCGCCGCCCATCATGTCGGAGTAGGGCCGGCGGATGTCGTGAGCGCCGGGCCCGTCTGGGTCGCGGTGCGGGCCTGCGTGGCGCCTGACGTGGCCGGCGAGGTACGGCAGCACCCTGTCTCGCGGGCGTGAGCACGGACCGGGCGAGCGACCGGAGCAGCGTCGCGGGTCAGCGCCCCAGCCTGCGGGCCCGCTGGTCTTCGTACAGCGACGACGGCTGCAGGTCGGCCCCGCGGTCGAGGCCCTCCACCCAGTCCTCGGGCGCGGTGCCCCGCGAGTCGTAGAGGTCGAGCACCTCGGTGCGCACCTCGAGGCCGTCGGTGCCGATGACGTAGCCGCGGCCGAACTGCAGGCTCACCAGCTGGCCGGCGCCGCGCAGGTTCCAGAAGACGCTGCGGGTCGCGGTGTGGCCGGCGCCCGACGAGTAGGTGAGCCGGTTGACCGCGCCCCAGCCGTCGTCCGCCACGCTGTCGTCGACGAGGTTCGCCATGGCCAGGGCGTGGTGGTACTCGCTGAAGCCGGTGGTGGTGCCGGTGCCGCCGCCGGCGTCGGGCCAGGCCTCGCCGCCCTGAGACACCGTGCGCAGGAAGACGCAGCCGGTGGTGCCGAAGTCCCAGTTCTGGATGAAGTTGTGGCGCCCGTGTCGCCCCACGCTGTCCCGCACGAGCACGTCGTCGCTCTGCCGCAGCTCAAAAAGGTAGCCGTTGCCGCCCCCGCCGCGGTTCTGGGCGCGCTCGAGGGTGGTGTCGGCGACGGTGACGTGGCGGGAGCGCGACACCAGCACCCCCCCCGACTGCAGGTGGTGGGTGCCATCGCCGGCCGGGCCCGCCCAGCTCACCACGTCGCGCATCCAGCAATCCGCCACCCGGTCGAAGGTCACGGCGTGGCTGCGGTCGGCGGACCAGGCGGCGTCCCAGTCCACCGCCGTGGACACGGCCAGGCCCTGCACGCCGCAGTCGCGGAGGGCGCCGCGCTCGACCCGCAGATCGGCGGCGTCTCGGACCCGCAGCGGGTAGCGCAGCGGCGCGTCGAGGGTGACGGTGGCCCCGTCGACGGCGACCACGGTGCGCTGGAAGATCGTGCGGCGGGCGCCGGCGGCGAAGCCCCAGAAGCCGTCCATCCCGTGCTCGGTGACGAAGGCGTCGGTGACCACCATGCCCAGGCCCACCGGGTCTCCGGGGGAGAGGGCCGCGGGCGCGGACAGGGTGACCGAGAAGGCGCCCTGGGCGGCGTCCTCGGCCAAGGCGACCGGCTCGCCGGCGTCGAGCGCGCCAGCGAAGGTGAGGTTCGCCTGGTCGGACATGCCCTCGGCGCGGCGGAGGTCGAGGAAGGTGGCGTCGGGCCCGGCCCCCGCCAGCACCACCCCGGAGCCCGTGACGCGCAGCAGGCCGTCGATGCGGTAGGTGCCGGCGCTCAGGGCCACCACGCCGCCGCCGGCCGCCGCGGCCTGGTCGAGGGCGGACTGCAGGGCGGCGGTGCTGTCGGTGGCGCCGGTGGGGTCGGCGCCCAGGTCGACCGCCGACCAGGCGCCGGCGAGCTCGAGGTGGGGCAGGGGCGCCTCGCCGGCGCGGTAGCCCGCGTAGGAGAAGTCCGGGAGCGCGGCGGGGGGCCCGCCGTCGCCCACCGCCACCGACCAGCCCGGCGCCCAGTCGTCGGGGTACAGCGCGCTGCGCCAGGGCCCGTCGGCCACGGCGGTGTCGTGGTCTGGCGCGCCCGTCTCTGGTGGCGCGGCGTCGGCGGGGGCGGTGGGGTCGCCGCACGCCGCGATGCCCACCGCCAAGGCGAGCGCAGCGACAGGGATCGGGACGACGGGGCGCATGCCGGCAGCCTACTCCGCTGCGGCCGCCCGAGGCGTCGGGCTGCAGTCGGCGATCCGGGGGCGGTGATAGGCCGCTGGGGGCCGGACCGGCCCGCGAATCCTCCCCCCCGAGACCCTGTGCACACCTTCGACTCCCTCGGCCTCGCCCCCCACCTGCTCGCGGCGGTCGGCGACTGTGGCTTCGACGCCCCCACGCCGATCCAGGCGCGCGCCGTCCCGCCGATCCTGGCCGGGGCCGACCTCGTGGGCGAAGCGCAGACCGGCTCGGGCAAGACCGCCGCCTTCGTGCTGCCGATCCTGCATCGGTTGAGCGCCTCGCCGCCGGCCGGGGCCTCGCCGGTGCGCGCGCTCACCCTCGCCCCCACCCGCGAGCTGGCGCTGCAGGTGGCGGTGGTCTTCAGCCGGCTGGCCGCGCGGGCGCCGCGGGCGCTTCGGGTGCTCGCCGTCATCGGCGGGGAGCCCGTCGAACAGCAGATCGCGGCGCTGGGCCGTGGGGCAGAGGTGGTGGTGGCCACCCCGGGGCGGCTGCTCGACCTGCTCGACCGGGGCGCGATCGACCTGGCCGGCGTCGAGGTGCTGGTGCTCGACGAGGCCGACAAGCTGCTCGATTTGGGCTTCACCGACGAGCTCGCCGACCTGATGCGGTCGATGCCGAGCGGCCGCCAGAGCCTCGTGTTCTCCGCCACGCTCCCCCAGCGGCTGCTCGACCTGTCGGCGGGGCTGCTGCGCGACCCGGTCACGGTCCGGGTGGACGACGTCCCGGTGGGGCCCGACACCATCCACCAGCGCGTCATCGAGGTCGACCGGGACCGCCGCCGGCTGCTCCTCCAGCACCTGCTGGAGGTCGAGCCCTGGGCCCGAACCCTGGTGTTCGTGGCGACCCGGCGGGCCAGCGAGAACCTGTCGGCGAAGCTCCGCAAGGCCGGGCATCGAGCGGCCGGCCTGCACGGCGGCCTCGAGCAGGCGGAGCGGGTCGCTGTGCTGACCCGGTTCAAGTCCGGCGCCACCCCCATCCTCGTGGCCACCGACCTCGCGGCGCGGGGGATCGACGTCCCCCTGCTCGACGCCGTGGTCAACGTCGACCTGCCGCGCTCGCCGCGCGACTACCTGCATCGCATCGGCCGCACCGGCCGCGCGGGCGAGACCGGCGCGGCGGTGACGTTCATCGACCACACCACGGCGGCCCACTTCCGCGTCATCGAGAAGCACAGCCAGATCGCCTTGCCGCGCGAGCAGGTGCCGGGCTTCGAGCTCCCGGGCCCGGCGCCGGCGCCCACCAAGGGGCCCCCGCCGGTGAAGGGCCGGCGCATGAGCAAGAAGGACAAGCTGCGGTTGAAGGCGGCGCCGGCGGCGCAGACGGCCGGCGGCGCCTCAGAGGCGTAGGCTCGGCGAGCGCCCTGCGCGGGGCGGCGTTTGGTGCGCGCGGGGCGGGGT
>JBDQIL010000219.1:0-6715 GCA_040264415.1 Myxococcota bacterium | reverse complement strand
TGGTGTCGATTTGCGCATGGTCGCATTTTCGGATGTTGAGGCCGGAACCGTAGAATACACGGACATGACTGCGGCAAACATCACCTCGGCTACGTCAAGAAGCTCAACGCCGCCATCGAGGGCACCGCCCACGCCGACAAGAGCCTCGAAGAGCTGGTCGCGGTGGGCGGCAAGCTCTTCAACAACGCCGCCCAGGTCTGGAACCACACGTTCTACTGGAACAGCATGAGCCCGTCCGGCGGTGGCGCCCCCTCCGGCGACCTCGCCCAGGCCATCAACGCGGCCTTCGGCTCGTTCGACGCCTTCCAGGCCGAGTTCGGCGCCGCAGCTGGCGGTCGCTTCGGCAGCGGCTGGGCCTGGCTGGTCACCGACGCCGCCGGCAAGCTCAGCATCGTCACCACGCCGAACGCCGAGACCCCCCTCACCGATGACGGCGTCACCCCGCTGCTCACCTGCGACGTGTGGGAGCACGCCTACTACGTGGACTACCGCAACGACCGGGGCGGCTACGTGAAGGCGTGGTGGAACCTCGCCAACTGGGACTTCGCGGCCAAGAACTACGCCAACCGCTGAGCCCTGCGGCGACCCTTCGGGCCCCCGCGTCGCGACCGCGGCGCGGGGGCTCGCTGCGTCAGGACCGGGCGATGCCCTCGACCAGATCGGCCACCCGCTCCACCGTGTCGGTGCGGGCTTGCCCCCGGGCGGCCTCCCCCATGGCCTGCAGCGTCGCCGGGTCGGCCATGAGCGCCACCACCCGGTCGGCGGTGGCCTCGGGGTCGAAGTCGCGCTCGACCACCACCTCGGCCGCGCCGACGGCCTCGAGCCCGCGGGCGTTCCCCTCTTGGTGGTTGTCGGTCACGTTGGGGCTGGGCACGAGCACGCTCGGGAGCCCCACGGCGGTGATCTCGGCGAGCGTGCTCGAGCCCGACCGGCACAGCACCAGCTGCGCCGCGGCGTAGGCGTCGGGCATCCGATCTTCGTAGCCGACCAGGGCCACGCCAGCGGTCGCATCAGCGATCACGTCGCCCAGCTCGGCCTTCACCGCGTCGTGGTACCGGGGCCCGGCGATCAGCGCGATCTGAAAGCCCCGGTCGCGGCGGCGCGCCAAGGTCACGCCGAGGCGGTTGAGGGTCTCGGCCCCGAGCGAGCCCCCCACCACCAACAGCAGCGGCCGAGACGGGTCGAGCCCGTACTTGGCGAAGGCGGCGGCCGCGTCACCCTGATCGACCGCCGGCCCCACCGGGCAGCCCACCAGCTCTTTGGGGGCGCTGCCCGGCACCTTGGCCCGACTGGCCTCGTAGGTGAGCAGCACGAGGTCAGCGACCCGCGCGCACAGCTTGTTGGCCATGCCCGGCGTGACGTTGGCCTCGTGGACCGCCGTGGGCAGCCCGAGGGTCCAGGCCGCCAGCACCGGCGGCGCCGAGATGTAGCCGCCCACACCGAGCACCACGTCCACGTCTTCGGCCTGCAACTGCTTCCGGCTCGCCCAGACCGACTTCAGCAGCGAGAGCCCGAACCGCAGCTTCGCGGGCAGCCCGGCCCGCGGGTACTGCGCGGCCCGGACCGCCGTGAAGGGGATGCCGCGCGGCGGCACCACGCGCCCCTCGAGCCGGTCGGGGTCTCCGTGGTAGCGGATGTGATGGCCTCGCTGGGCCAGCGCCGCTCCCATCGCGAGCGCCGGGTAGACGTGTCCACCGGTTCCGCCGCCCGCAAGCACCACCGTCAGTTCACGCGCCATGGACCTCACCTCTCGGCTTGGCCCACCGGCTAGCACGCCCGACCCGCGCGCGCCGGTGCCGGTGGGGCCGTCGGTCGCCGGGCGCGCCAGGGGAGGATAGGCGGCTCGAAGTCTCCCTCTCCGCGCCCGCGGGGCCTCCAATCATGAAGAACTTCAGCCGCGGCCTGTTCGTCTGGGCCTTCGTGCTCGCCGTCATCGCCCTGGCCTTCTTCCTCTGGGGTGACGACGCCGGCGGCACCGAGCACGAGATCGACTTCTCCCAGCTCGTCCAGAAGGTCGAGCAGCATGAGGTGAAGGAGGTCCGAATCAAGGGCCAGGAGCTCACGGGCACCTTCAACGACGGCTCGCGATTCCGCGCGATCGGCCCCGAAGACCACAGCGAGCTGCTCGGCACCTTCCTCGACAACGACCTGGTGCCCGACTTCGAGCCCGCCCCCAACCGCAACGTGGTGGCCATCGTCACCAACGTCGCGATGATGGTCCTCATCTTCGTGCTGTTCCTGTTCTTCATGCGGCAGCTGCAGAGCGGCGGCGGCAAGGCCATGAGCTTCGGCAAGAGCCGCGCGAAGCTGCTCAACGAAGAAGGAAAGCGGGTCACCTTCGTAGACGTGGCCGGCTGCGACGAGGCCAAAGAAGAGCTCGAGGAGATCATCCAGTTCCTCAAGGATCCCCGCCGCTTCACCCGCCTCGGCGGCCGCATCCCCAAGGGCGTGCTCCTCATGGGCCCGCCCGGCACCGGCAAGACCCTGCTCGCCCGCGCGGTGGCGGGCGAGGCCGGCGTGCCCTTCTTCAGCATCTCGGGCTCCGACTTCGTCGAGATGTTCGTGGGCGTGGGCGCCAGCCGCGTGCGCGACCTGTTCGAGCAGGGCAAGAAGCAGGCCCCGTGCATCATCTTCGTGGACGAGATCGACGCCGTCGGGCGCCACCGCGGCGCCGGCATGGGCGGCGGTCACGACGAGCGCGAGCAGACCCTCAACCAGCTCCTGGTCGAGATGGACGGCTTCGAGAGCAGCGAGGGGGTCATCCTGATGGCGGCCACCAACCGCCCCGACGTCCTCGACCCGGCCCTGCTCCGCCCCGGGCGCTTCGACCGCCGCGTGGTGGTCTCCAACCCCGACGTCAAGGGCCGCCAGGGCATCCTGACCGTCCACACCCGCAAGACGCCCCTCGCCGACGACGTAGACCTGCAGGTCATCGCGCGGGGCACCCCGGGCTTCAGCGGCGCCGACCTCGAGAACCTCGTCAACGAGGCCGCGCTGCTCGCCGCACGCGAAGACAAGGAGGCCATCAGCCACGCCGACTTCGAGCGGGCCAAAGACAAGGTCTCCATGGGCGTCGAGCGGCACAGCATGGTGGTGCCGGAGCGCGAGCGACGCCGCACCGCCTACCACGAGGCCGGCCACGCCATCGTCGCCGCGCTGCTGCCCGAGGCCGACACGGTCCACAAGGTCACCATCGTGCCGCGGGGGCGCGCCCTCGGCCTCACGATGATGCTGCCCGACGAAGACCGGCTCGGCGCCACGCTGGCCCAGCTGCGCACCCGCATCGCCATCGCCATGGGCGGTCGGGCGGCCGAGATCCTCGCCTTCGACGAGATCTCCACGGGCGCCGCGCAAGACCTCCGGCAGGCCACCGCCATCGCCCGCGCCATGGTCACCGAGTACGGCATGAGTGAGGCGGTCGGGCCCATGGCCATCTCCGAAGACCAAGAGGTCTTCTTGGGCCGCGACTTTGGCCGCACGCGCAACGTGTCCGAGGCCACCGCGCGCATGGTCGATGGCGAGGTCAAGCGCTTCCTCGACGACGCCGACCAGCTCGCTCGCTCGATCCTGCGGCAGAACCTCCACATCCTCGAGCGGCTCGCACAGCTGCTGCTCGACAAAGAGACCGTCGAAGGCGTCGAATTCGAGCAGGTGGTGTCGGGCCTCAACCCAGTCTACCCCGTCCCGAACCGCGCATGACCGGTCCCGTGGCCACCCGGCCCCTCGTGGTGGGCGTGTTGAACTGCACCCCCGACAGCTTCCACGACGGTGGCCTGCACGCAGCGGTCGACCGCGCGGTGGCCCATGGGCTGCGCATGGCGGCCGAGGGCGCCGACTGGATCGACGTCGGGGGGGAGTCCACCCGGCCGGGCGCCGAGGCGGTCCCTGCAGCGGCCGAGGCGGCCCGCGTCATCCCGGTGGTCACCGAGCTGGCGTCCGCGCTCCCGCCCCACGTGCGCGTGAGCATCGACACCCGCAAGCCTGCGGTGGCCGCGCAGGCCCTCGCGGCCGGCGCCACGGTCGTCAACGACGTGACCGGGCTGCGCGACCCCGAGATGGCGGCGGTCACCGCCGACGCCTGGGGCGCGGTGGTCATGCACATGCGCGGCGATCCGCAGACCATGTCTCGCCTCACCCACTACGCCGACCTCGTGGCCGAGGTGCGCGCGTCGTTGGCCCGATCCGCCGCCCGCGCCCGCTGCCCGCAGGTCTGGCTCGACCCCGGCATCGGCTTCTCGAAGACCGCCGACCAGAGCCTCCAGCTCATGGCGCACACCCGTGAGCTGACCACCCTCGGGTGGCCGGTGCTGGTGGGGGCGTCCCGCAAGTCCTTCATCGGCCGCGCGCTCGGCCTGCCCGACCCCGCCGACCGCCTGGCGGGCTCGCTGGCCGCCGTCGCCGCGGCCTGGCACGGCGGCGCCGACGCCTTCCGCGTGCACGACGTGGCTGCGACCCGGCAGGTGCTCGACCTGCTCTGCGCCATCCGGGGGGCCGCGTGAGCTGGCTGCTCGACAGCATCCGGTGGACCGACCTGCTCGACATCGGGATGATGGCCTACATCATCTACCGGGCGCTGCTCATCCTCCGGGGCACCCGGGCCATCCAGAGCCTCGCCGGCCTGGTGGTCCTCATCCTGCTGTACGCCGGCGCCGACTGGCTCGATCTGGTCAGCATCCACTGGCTGCTCGAGAAGTTCTTCGTCTACATCGTGCTGGCGGTCATCATCCTGTTCCAGCAAGACATCCGACGGGGGCTCGCGCGGGCCGGCGGGCGCCTCTTCTTCGTGTCGGGGCGGCGCACCACCGACCTCAGCATGCTCGAGGAGCTGGTTCGCGCCAGCTTCGCGATGGCGTCACGGCGGGTGGGCGCGCTCATCGCCATCGAACGCGGCGCTTCGCTCGACGAGTATGTCGAGTCTGCCAGCATCCTCGACGCCCGCGTCAGCCACGACCTGCTGCTCAGCGTCTTCCACCCCACCAGCCCGCTGCACGATGGGGCGGTCATCATCCAGAAGAACCGCGTCGCCGCGGCCCAGGCCTTCCTGCCCCTCACCCAGTCCAAGAGCGTGTCGCGCTTCTTCGGCACCCGGCACCGCGCCGGCATCGGCCTCACTGAAGAGACCGACGCCATCGTCATCATCGTGAGTGAGGAGCGCGGGGCTGTGTCTCTGGTCGAGGGCGGCACGCTGCGCCCCGCGAGCGACGCCAACGAGCTCCGAGAGGCGCTGCAGCGGGTGTTCCAGGCCGCCGACGAGCCCGACAAGCCCCCTCCGGTGGAGGACGCACCATGAGCGACGTCCCGCCACGCCCCCTCCTGCAGCGGCTGCAGTCCGCCACGGCGCGGCTGGCCACCGAGAACCTGTTGCTGAAGGGCCTCTCGCTCTTCGTCGCCGTGGGCATCTGGGCGTGGCTCCAGCGCGAGCAGGTGGTGATGGCCCGGGCGCGCGCCCGGATCAACTACACGTGGCCCGCCGACCTGGTGCTGGTCAACGACCTGACCGGTTCGGCCATGATCAACGTGCGCGGCCCACAGGGGGTCGTGCGCACCCTCGACAGCCGCGAGCTGTCGATCAGCGTCGATCTGTCGGAGAGCGGCGAGGGCACCCACGCCATCGACTTCACCGACAAGCCGGTGCGGGGCCTGCCGAGCGGCGTGCAGGTGGTGCAGGTCTCCCCGGTCGGCGCCCAGGTCGAGTTCGATCAGCCCATGACCCGCCAGGTCAAGGTGCGGCCCGCGGTCATCGGCGAGGTGGCCGACGGGTACCGGCGGGTGGCCGTCACCGTCGACCCCGACGTGGTCGAGATCACCGGCCCGCAGAGCCTTGTGCGCAACATCGCCGAGGTGTCCACCGATATCATCGATATATCCGGCTTCACCGACAGCAAGTCGGTGCAGGTCCCCCTCGCCATCGAGCGCCGCAGCGTCAAGCCGGTCGCGTCTGCCGCCATCACCCTGCGCGTCGAGGTGGAGCCCCTGCTGGCCACGCGGGTCTTCAACGACGTGCAGGTGGTCACCCGCGCGGGCGGATGGAGGGCCGCGCCCGACCAGGTGCGGCTCACCCTCGAGGGCCCGGCGACCGAGCTGAAGCGGGTCGACCCAGGCGAGATCAGCGTGTTGCTGCACCTGCCCAGCCCCACGCCGGTCGGAGAGACCGTCGAGGTGGAGTGGCGCCAGGGCGACGCCTTCACCGACAACGACGGCGGCGTGCAGGTGGTGCTGCCGCCGAGCCTGCCCGAGCCCACGAGGATGGAGCTCACGCCGGCCCGGTTCACCTTGGAGCCCGAGGACGCCCCGTGACCGACCCCGCATCCATCCGCTTCGGAACCGACGGAGTGCGCGGCGCGGCCGGCACCTGGCCCATCACCCCGGCGGGCGCCCACGCCATCGGCGAGGCGGTCGCGGTGTGGGCGCGCGAGGGCGCCGCGCCCCCGCGGGTGCTCGTGGCCCGCGACCCGCGCGAGTCGGGCCCCACGCTCGAGGCCGCCGTGGTCGATGGCCTGATGGCCGGCGGCGCGCAGGCGCTGGTGGGCGGGGTCATGCCCACCGCCGCGGCGTCGTGCGCCATCGCCGCGCACGATCTGAGCGGCGGCGTGGTGATCACGGCCAGCCACAACGCCTGGTCCGACAACGGGCTCAAGGTGCTGGTGGCGGGCGGCGGCAAGCTGTTGCGTCCCGACGCGCTCGAGGCGGTGTTCGGCGCGCCGCGGCCCCCGGG
>JBDQIL010000218.1:0-6737 GCA_040264415.1 Myxococcota bacterium | reverse complement strand
GTCTGCATGTCCCTGCCCCGTCCGCCGGGCCCCCCTGGCGCCTGGTTCGAGGCCCTCGGTGTCACCCGCGAGGTGATCCAGCGCGTGCTCGACGCCGCCCTCTCCCGCGGTGGAGAAGACGCCGACCTGTACTTCCAGCACAAGGCGTCGAACGCCGTGAGCCTGTCCGACCACAAGGTCAATCAGGTCAACACATCGGTCGATCTCGGCATGGGCGTCCGGGTCGTGGTGGGTGATCAGGTCGGCTACGCCTACTCCGAGAACCTCGACGCCGATGCGCTCGTGTTGGCGGCCCGCGCGGCCGCCGAGATCGCCACGGGCAAGGCGGGTCGAACGGCCGAGAATCCCCACCACGGAAGCATCCCCGACTTCTACCCCGTCGAGCAGGGCTGGGACGGCGTCGGCATCGATCACCGGGTCGAGATGGTGCGCGGCTGGGAGCAGGCCGCCTTCGCCCGCGATGAGCGGGTCAAGCGGGTGGAGGCCTACCTGGCCGACGCCGCCTCGATCGTCATGATCGTGCGCCCAGACGGCCGCCTCTTCGAGGACTACCGGCCCATGACCATCGGCATGGTCCGCGTGACGGCCCAAGAAGACGGCGTCACCGAGTCGAGCAGCTACAACGTCGCCGGTCGCATGGGCCTCGAGTACTACGACCCCGAGCGCCAAGACCGCTTGGTCCAAGAGGCCGTCGACCGCACGCTCTTCCTGCTGAAGGCCGGCAAGCCCCCGGCCGGCGAGATGCCCGTGGTGCTGGCCGCTGGCCCGTCTGCCATCCTGCTGCACGAGGCCATCGGCCACGGCATGGAGGCCGACTTCAACCGCAAGCGCACCAGCATCTACGCCGACAAGATGGGCGAGCGCATCGCCTCCGACCAGGTCACCATCATCGACGACGGCACCATCGCGGGCTCTCGCGGCGCCCTCAACATCGACGACGAAGGCAACCCCACAGAGCGCACCGTGTTGGTCGAGGGCGGCGTGCTGAAGTCCTACATTCACGATGAGATCAGCGCGAAGCACTACGGGGTGGCGCCCACGGGCTCCGGCCGGCGGCAGGACTTCCGCAGCAACCCCATCCCCCGCATGCGCGCCACCATGATGCTCGATGGCCCCCACGATCCCGCCGAGATCATCGCGTCGGTCGACAAGGGCCTGTACTGCGTCAGCTTCGCCAACGGCCAGGTCAACATCGGCGGCGGCGACTTCTCCTTCTACATGCGCCACGGCTACCTGATCGAGAACGGCAAGCTCACCAGGCCCGTCAAGGACGTCAACATCATCGGCAACGGACCCCAAGCGCTCGAGCGCATCGACATGGTCGGCCACGACCTCAAGCTGGACGAGGGCGGCTGGACCTGCGGAAAAGACGGTCAGGGCGTGCCGGTCAGCCAGGGCATGCCCACGGTTCGGGTCGCCAGTCTGTCGGTTGGAGGTGTCGGATGAGCCACGAACAGCTGCGGTTGATCGCCGAACGGATCGTCGGAGAGGCCCGGCGCCTCGGCGCCGAAGAGGCCCGCGTTCAGGTGGGGGAGGGCTCCTACAGCCAGCTCGAGCGGCGCGATGGCCAGGTGGAGAAGGCCCAGGAGTCTCGGTCGCGCTCGGCCGGGCTCTCGCTCATGGTCGATGGCCGCTTCAGCGCCCACTCGACCAACGACCTGCGCCCAGAGGCGGTCACGGCCTTCCTCGAGCGCGCCATCGCGGCCACGCGCTTCATGGAGCCCGATCCCGCTCGGGCGCTGCCCGACCTCGACCAGATGGGCGTCGCAGACATCGACCTCGACGCGGTGGACCCCGAGTTCGACGCCTGGTCGCCCGACGATCGGCGCGAGGCCGCAGAGCGCCTCGAGGCCGTGTGCGCGGCCGCTGCCAAAGACGATCCGGTGCGGTCGATCACGGCCTACGTCTGGGACGGTCGCTCCGACTCCGCCCTGGTGACCAGCCACGGCTTCTCGTCGAGCTGGTCGGGCACCTCGGTGGGCCAGGGCGCCACGGTCTCGTTGGAGGACGCCGACGGCCGGCTGCCCGAAGCCTGGAGCACCTTCTCCACCCGACACCGGGCCGACCTGCCCGACGCCGACCGCGTGGCCGCCGATCTGGTCGAGCGTGGCCGCCTGCGATTGGGGTCGAAGGCCGCCGAGAGCGGCCGGTATCCGCTGCTCCTCGATCGGCGCGTGGTGGGCCGCATGCTGGGCACCCTGCTCGGGCCCATCTCCGGCACCGCGATCTACGAGCAGCGCTCGTGCATGGCCGGCAAGCTCGGCGAGAAGATCGCCGCAGCTGGCCTGTCGCTCTACGACGATCCCTTGATCCCCCGCGCGCCGGGCAGCCGCCCGCACGACGGAGACGGCCTGCCCAGCCAGCGCCGCGCCATCCTCGAGGCGGGGGTGCTGCAGATGTACTTCCTGGGCGTCTACAACGGCCGCCGGCTCGACATGCCGCCCACCACCAGCGGCGCGTCCAACCTCATCGTGCCCCCGGGCGCTCGCAGTGAGGCCGACATCCAGGCTGGCCTCTCCCGGGCCATCCGGGTCGAGGGTTTCTTGGGCGGCAACTCCAACGCCACGTCGGGTGACTTCTCCTATGGCGTGCTGGGAACGCTCATCGAAGACGGCGTCGCGGTGCGGCCGGTCAGCGAGATGAACGTGTCCGGGAACCTCTTCGAGCTGCTCGACAGCTTCGTCGAGGCCGCGTCCGAGCCCTGGCTCTACAGCTCCTGGCGGTGCCCGACGCTGCTCTTCGATGACGTTCAGTTCTCGGGCACCTGAGCGCGCCCGGGCGTGGTGGTGCGTGCTGGCGCTCGCCAGCGCGCCTGCCTGGGCTCAGGATCCCCCCCCGCCGGCTCCGACGGTCGGTGAGGTCGAGCCGGCGCCCGACGAGCTCATCGTCTATGGCGACCTCGAGATCGCCAGGGCGCGCGCCGACGTCATTCGAGATCTCAAGGCGCTCGGCTACAAGGGCGGCAAGCGCAAAGACGGCTACACGCTCTACCGGCCCGAGTCGCCCTGGCGCCCATCGGTGCGCGTCTACGACGACGGCTTCATCGTGCTCAAGCGCACGCCGCCCCGCTTCATGCCGCCGGGCGATCCCAACAAGAAGATCAACTACCTGTGGTGCGTGCCCCCCTTCACGCCCATGTGCCTGCGCATCGGCGGCGTGGTGGTCTCCAAGCGAAAGCTCCAGCCGCAGAAGGCCCGTGTCGCGAACGCGCTCGAGCCCGAGCTGAGGGATTGGCGTGCCGCGGTGGCGGCCAAGGCCATGGCCGAGCGCGTGGGGGAGACCCTCCCCGATCAGCTCGACGCCTTGTGGGGGGAGGGGGTTCCGCTCGACCCGCAGGCGCCGCGGGTGGTCGCGCCGGCCGACCGCCGGGCCGCCATCCTCGACCTGTGGCGGTCGCGCACCTGCACCCCAGAAGGGGCCCAAGTGCGCGAGGTGGTCGCGCTGTTCCTGGCATTCGAGGTGCAGGCCTCTCCCTTCCCGGTCACCCGGGCAGAGGCCGCCCGGGCTCAAGCCGGCCACCCCTGCGGTGCACGCCTCGATCTGCCCTTTCCGAGGGATGTGTCCGCCCCTTGACGCCCGCGGGGCGGTCGCATAGTGTTACGGAACCAAACCTGTCCCCCACAGGAGAGGCCCCCCGGGCCCCTCCTTTTTTTGTGCCCTCTCGCTCGGCTCCCGCCACCATGGACTTCGAGATCCGCCAGGCCCTGCGCCAAGAGCTCCGCGCCATCGCGGAGCCCGTGGTCGATGCGGCCGGGTGTGAGCTCGTGGGCGTGCTGCTCACGGGGGATCGCACGGGGGCCATCCTGCGGCTGGCCATCGACAAGCCGGGGGGCGTGTCGGTCACCGACTGCACCCGCGTCAGTCGTCAGCTCTCCCTCGAGCTCGACGTCGAAGATCCGATGCCCGGCACCTACCGCCTCGAAGTGTCGAGCCCCGGTATGGAGCGCCCGGTCGAGCGCCTCGAAGACTTCGAGCGCTTCCATGGCTACCGCGCCGTCGCCCGCATGGCCCCAGACTACGGCCGCCGCCGGTTCAAGGGGCGCCTCGCCGGCGTCGAAGACGGCCACGTGCTGCTGGCGTCCAGCCGCACCGAGCACCGCCTCCCGCTGGACCGGATCGACCGGGTCCAGCTCGAACTGTCCCCTGAAGAATTCGCACGGCTGGGCGATCCCATGGCCGACGCGCACCCCGATCCGGGCGCCTGAGGCGCCCTAGGAGACCCCGATGATCAGCGATCTGGCACGGCTCATCGACACGGTTCACCGTGAAAAGAACATCCCGCGCGACTCCCTCATCGAGGTGTTGGAGCAGGCGATGGTGGCTGCGGCCCGCAAGCGGTACGGCATGGCCCGCGACATCGAGGCTCAGTTCAACGAAGACCTCGGCGAGGTCGAGCTCTTCGAGTTCCGCACCGTGGCAGGTGAGCTCGAAGACGACGAGCTCGAGATCGAGATCGAGCTGGCCCGCACCCTCGACCCGGAGTGCGAAGTCGGCGACTCGCTCGGCATCAAGATCCTCGTGGACGACCTGGGCCGCATCGCCGCCCAGACCGCCAAGCAGGTCATCATCCAGAAGATCCGCGACGCTGAGCGCGAGATGACCTTCAACGAGTTCAAGGACCGCAAGGGCGAGCTCATCACGGGCATCGTGCGCCGCTTCGAGAAGGGCAACATCATCGTCGACCTGGGCCGCGCAGAGGCCATCCTGCCCAAGCGCGAGCAGGTGCCCACTGAGACCTACCGCCAGGGTGACCGCATCCAGGCCTACGTGCTCGACATCACGCGCGCCTCCAAGTCGCCGCAGGTGGTGCTCACCCGCACCCACCCCGGGCTGCTGATGAAGCTCTTCGAGCTTGAGGTGCCGGAGATCTACGAAGGCATCGTTCGCATCGAGGCCTGCGCCCGTGAGCCCGGCCACCGCGCCAAGATCGCGGTCTCCTCGGTCGATCGGGACGTCGATCCGGTCGGCGCCTGCGTGGGCCTCAAGGGCTCCCGCGTTCAGGCCGTCGTCGGCGAGCTTCGCGGCGAAGCCATCGACATCATCCCCTTCCACCCCGACCCGGCCCGCTTCATCGTCCACGCGATCGCGCCCGCCTCGGTCAGCCGGGTGTATATCGATGAGATGACCCACAGCATGGAGCTCGTGGTCCCCGACGATCAGCTCTCGAAGGCCATCGGCCGGCGGGGCCAGAACGTGCGGCTCGCTGCGCAGCTCACGGGTTGGCGCATCGACATCTTCTCCGAGCAGCGCCACGACGAGATGGTGGACAACGCCCGCGGCGAGATCGCTCGCCTGCCCGAGCTCGACGACGACCAGGTCGAGCAGCTCATCCGGAACGGCTTCCGGAGCGTGCAGGAGCTCTTCGACGCCGAAGGGTACGACATCGCCAACATCCTCGAGTTCGAGACCGAGGAGGAGGGCGAAGACATCATCGACGCCGCGGGTCGCGTGCTCGACCAGATCATCCTCGAGGACGCCGAGCGCAAGAAGGCTGAGGCGGAGGCCGCTGCGGCCGCGCCCGCGTTCGACGATCTGCCGCCGGCGCCCGACGCTGGCGCCACCGAGGATGCGGCGATCGCCGCTGATGCACCGGACGCCGACGCGCCCGTCGCCGACGCGCCCGTCGCTGATGCTGGCGAACTGCCGCCCGAGGCCTGAGGCACCCCATCACGCGTCATCCTGCCGCTGCGGTCCGCACCTGCGTGGTGCGGCGCCGCCGGCTCCCAGCGCGGGAGCTGGTCCGCGTCTGCGTGCGGGATGGCGCGATTCATGTCTCGACGTCGACGGATGAGCCGAGCCGTGGCGCCTGGGTCACCCCCG
Organism: Myxococcota bacterium; assembly: GCA_040264415.1. GTDB lineage: Bacteria > Myxococcota_A > UBA796 > UBA796 > UBA2385 > M30B51. The sequence continues at coordinate 917 of JBDQIL010000218.1, read as the reverse complement.
ATCGCGCCTCCCTCGAGCGCCTTCAGGAGCAGCCCCACCTGGCGTGGAGGACGCTGCGCGTGAAGAAGGTTCCGGCGGGGCCGTTACTGGACGAGGTGCGCGCGCGCAGCGTCGATGCGGCCGGCGCTCTCGCTCGTCATTGCTGGCGGAGCGGGCTGCTTCGGTCGTCGCCACAGGGCGGCCCGACGGGCGAGGGCTCCCTCCACCTCGAGCCGTGCGACAGCGCCTCCCAGCTGGTGACAAAGGCCGACAGCGCGGTGTTTCGCCTGCCTGTCGATCGCGCTACCGTAGCGGCATGGCTGGGGCGATGCCCGCCCTCGCTTGAGCTCCGCCCGGGTCGACCCGCGCGACGGCTCCTCGCCATGTTGCGGCGGATCGAGGCGCTGGGTTAGTGGGTCTCTCCGCCGGCAGCGCGACGAACATCGCGCGGCTGGCTATTCGCGCCTCACGCGGACCCTGCCACCCGGCTGGGTCCCCCACACCGTCGAGGCCCTCATCCTTGAGGTGCCTCATTCCGACGGTCGGACGATCGCCGGTGGCCCATCCCCCGAGCGAGAGAAAGGACCTGCATGTCCACTAAGGATCTGATCGAGCGGCTCAACCGCCAGCCCAAGACGCGCACCGCGCGGGCCGGCGTTGTCGCAGGAACATCCAAGAAGACCGAGGCCGGAGAGGTCCAGACGCGTGTTGGTGCGCGTGTGATCCGCCGGCGTCGCGTCAACGAGAAGAAGGATGTCTCCGAGCTCCGTGCCAAGTTGGCCGGGTCGTCGCCTGCCGCCGAGGCTGGCAGCAGCGACGCGTCGGCCCGCCGGGTCGTTCGGCGCCGCAAGGATCCCGCCCCGCCGCCCGAGGCGCAGGCGCCCGTCGATGAGACGCCGTCTCCCGAGGTGAAGGCCGAGGCCCCCGACGCGGAGGCT
>JBDQIL010000217.1:0-6751 GCA_040264415.1 Myxococcota bacterium | reverse complement strand
GGGCCGCTACGAGCCTCCTGCCCTTGCGGGCCGGTGTCGCGGCGGCGACCCCCATCGGGGGCGCTGAAAACGGGGTTTGTCACGTCAAAGAGCGGTGAGCGACGCTCACTGCGCCTCTCGGTGACAGCCGGCCTTCCGGTGCCGCCCTGGACATATGCAGGACCCGTGCCAGGTTTGCTGAGCGCCCCTGGGGCGTTCTCGACGAGGCTGTTGGGAACTTGGGTTCCCAGATGTTCGCCGCCGCCCCCCCCAGACCCCGCGCAGTTGAGCAATGCTCTTCACATCGTCGGGCTGGCCGAGCCTCTCGAAGTGGGATCCAGACTCCAAGACGGGAATCTTGTTTCCCAACACGCAGCCCGCCCCGGGCGAGCCCCGTCCGCAGCGCCTCTGGATGCAGGCATCCACCGCCAACCCCAGCGGGAGGAGACGCGCGGGCGGGGCTCACGGGCATGGCCGTATGAGCCCGCGAGGCGGCGCGCGGCACCGTCAAACGCGGACCTGACGGCCGTCAGCGATGGGCCAGAACAGCGCCGCCGCGCTACAGCTGGACGATGGCTCGCACTCGTCCCTGCCGGTGTCGCTCTGGCCGCAGCTACAAGCGTTGCTGCCAACCCTGGCACGCTGGGCGTCCCGCGCCCACGCCGGAGGCTCTCATGCGCTCTCGCTTCTGCGCCTTCGCGATGGGTGACGTGCCGTACCTGCTGCGCACCACCACCCCGGATGGGCCAGCGTGGGACCCCGATCCCGCGTGGCCCGACCAGCTCGCCACCTACATCGCGCGCACGCGCTTCCGCGATCTTCGGGTCATCGACGCGCCTGCGCCAGACGGCGATGTGGGATTCGTGACCTTCGCGGCCACGCTCGAGCAGGCCGGCCAGCAGGTCGTGCAGCGGGAGCGCAGCCGCTTCGTGCGCGCCGACGGCCGCTGGTCGTACCACTCCGGCGGGGATCCGGGCCCAGGCCTCAGGAATGCCTCGCACCCCGGGCCTTCGATCTCGTAGAGTGATCGGGCCCTTCGCCGGAGAGCCCATGACCCTACGACGCGTTCCCCTCCTCGGACTCGCAGCCCTGGTGGCCGCCTGCTCGGGGACTCCAGGCGATGGCCTCGACGACGATGGCGACGCCACGCTCGACCCGCAGGGCGACGAGGACGGCGACGGCTTCACCAACGCTGAAGAGGACGCGGGCGGCTCCGACCCCCTCGACGCCTCCGACGTGCCCTACGCCGGCGGCTGGCCCAAGGGCGACTGCCGCGACGACATCGAGCCCACCGGCGACGCAGAGGGTCAGATCGCGGCCGACTTCGCGCTGCCCGACCAGTTCGGCGAGGTGGTCCACCTCCACGACTTCTGCCACAAGACCGTCATGCTGGAGTTCAGCGGCTTCACGTGAAGCGCTTGCCTCGGCAACGCTCCAGGTGTGGAGCGCATCTACCAGGACTACGGCGCAGACGGCTTCTTCCCCATCATGGTCATGTACGACGGCACCCCCGAGGCCGCCCGGCGCCTCGCCGACGAGCTGGGGCTGACCTACCCGGTGCTCTCCGACCCCGGCCTCGAGGTGTTCGGGCGCTTCAACCCCGACGGCGCCACCCCGACCTCCACCTTCATCTCGCCCGGCGCTGAGGTCGCGCGGGTGGACGTGGGCTGGTACCCCGCGCTGGTCGAGGAGCTGCTCTACGCCGACGAGGCGCCCTGACGACCCGGCGTCGGATCAGCGGGTGATGCCCACTGCGTCGCGCACCCGCTCGAGCACGGGCCGGGCCAACGCGCGGGCGCGGGCCGCCCCCTCGACGAGCTGCGCCTCGATGCGCTCGGGCTGCGCCATGAGCTCGGTGTAGCGCTCGCGCGGCTCGGCGACGATCGACTCCATCACGCGGTACAGCTCCATCTTCGCCGCTCCCCACGAGATGCCCCGGGCGTACTCGGCCGACAGCGCGGCGACCTCGTCGGGGGTGGCGATGGCCTTGTAGATCTGGAAGACGGTGGAGGTCGCCGGGTCTTTCGGCGCCTCGGGCGGGGTGGAGTCGGTGACGATGCGCCCGATGGTCTTCTTCAGCTTCTTCGAGGTGAGGAACAGCGGCAGCGTGTTGCCGTAGCTCTTGGACATCTTTCGGCCGTCGATGCCGGGCACGACGGCGGTGTTCTCGCGCACCAGGGCGCGCGGCAGGCGCAGCACCTCGGCGCGGTAGTTGCTGTTGATGCGCTGGGCGATGTCGCGGGCGATCTCGACGTGCTGCACCTGGTCTTTGCCCACCGGCACCAGGTCGCTGTCGAACATCAGGATGTCGGCCGCCATGAGCACTGGGTAGGTGTACAGCCCCATGCCGATGCCCGCGTCGTGGTCGTCGATGCCCTGGTCGAGGTTGGCTTGCACCTGCGCCTTGTAGGCGTGGGCCTTGTTCATCCAGCCCTTCGGGCAGAAGCACGACAGCACCCAAGCCAGCTCGAAGATCTCAGGCACATCGGACTGGCGGTAGAACACCGTGTTGGCGGGGTCGAGCCCGAAGGCGAGCCAGGTCGCGGCGACCTCGAGGGTCATGGCCTGCAGCTCGGCCCGGTCGTGGGTGCCGGTGAGCGCGTGGTAGTCGGCGATGAAGTAGAGCGAACGGGTGTTCGGCTCGACCATCTGGAGCGCCGGCTGGATGGCGCCCAGCAGGTTGCCGATGTGGGGGTCGCCGGTGGGCTTGATGCCGGTCAGCAGGACCTTCGGGCGTTCAGTGGCAGACATCTGTGGCTCCTCGGCGTGGCGCGCCCCTGGGCTAACCCGGGCCGAGCCGGACCGGGCTGGTCGCCGACGGGGGGTCAGAGGATGACTCGAGAGCGGACGGTCCGCCGGGACGCGCTCCGGGGCGGCGCGGATCGACGCACCAGCGGCTCCCCGTTCACCACAGCGACCGCGTCGAGGTCGAAGCCGCCGCTGGTGCCGCCGTACGAGCTGGCGCCGCTGTCGCGGATGCGGATGAAGCGGGCCCGCTCCAGCCCCAGATCGGCCAGGTCGAAGGCGTCGCCGCCCGCGGCCGCGGGGTCGGTGGGATCGATGTCGTTGTCGGGGTGGGACCACACCAAGCCGACCCCCGCGCAGCCGGGGAAGCCGCCGTCGGCGTCGTCGGCGTCACAGGGCCACTCCGACCAGTCGATGCCGTCGTCGCTCACCGCGACCACGCCCGTCTCCAGAAAGCCCGGGAAGGGGTTCTCGAAGACCAGCAGGTCGGGGCCCGGGCCGTCAATCAGACCGATGTCGTCGAGCTCGAGCACGATCTCGCCCGACTCGCCCAGGCTCAGGACGTGAAGGGAGCCGGTCTCACCGCCGCCCTGCGGCGCGCCCAGCACCACATCGGGGAGGTCGTCTTGGCCGAAGCCCGCGAAGGCGCCGGGTGAGAAGGAGACCACGGCGTCGGCGAAGGGGTCGGGCCCCGCGCCGTCGCCACCGTCGCCACCGTCGGAGCCGTCCAGGCCGTCGGAGCCGTCCAGGCCGTCGGAGCCGTCCAGGCCGTCGGAGCCGTCCAGGCCGTCGGAGCCCTCGACCTCGCCGCCGCTATCGGCGGTCGAGGGCGCAGAGGTGGGGCCCGCGCAGCCGAGGGCGAGACTCAGGAAGACGACGCTGCGTCGCATGGCCAGCTCCTTCTCATGGGGACGGGTGCGCGCTACTCGGCCGGCAGCAACGCCGACCAGCTGAAGCCGCTGCAGCCGCTGGTGCTGGGGTCGGTGGCGTCGGGCGGGGTGGCGTTGGTCGCGTCCTCCTCGCTCTCGGCGTCGTAGGCGGTCTGGCAGTACCAGAGCTGCCCCGCGCCATCGGTGGTCCAGTCGAAGCGGCTCCACAGACCGGGGAAGTACTCGTTCGCCTCGTCGTTCTGCGCGAGCACCAGGTACGTGTCGTTGTCGTACTTGGAGATGTTGTAGACGCTGCTGCCGCCGTAGGACGACCAGGTCACGTTGGTGATGACGTGGTCGCCACCGAAGCCGTCGATCCAGCTGCCGGCGATGAACAGGTCGTCGGTGCCGCCGCCGTCGGTGCCGTCGGTCCCGTCCGTGCCATCCGCGCCATCGGCGCCATCGGCGCCATCGGCGCTGGTGCCGTCGGAGCCGTCGGCGGTGCCGCCATCGGAGCCCCTGTCGCCGTCCTTGTCACCGCAAGCGGTGAGGGGGAGCAGCAGGCTGAAGCAGAGCAGGATCTTGGTGTTCATCGGGGTCGTCCTCGGAGGGGGGAGAGTCAGCACAGGGCTGAACTGTTCGTGCGCCCGCCCAGGCGAAGACCGAGGACCCCGACGCGCGGGGGTCGAGCCACCACGCGCCGATGCCCGCGATCCTCCATCCCCGGAAGACGCGTGCGTTGCGTGTGAGGCCGGTCTCCTGGCTGCCGGATCAACCGCGCTCCGCGCCTTCCCGGTGCTCATGGCACCAGTGGCGTTGCGGAGGCGTACCCAGTCACAGTGGCGGGGGCCGCGTCGGCTGGCCGGGTGCATGCACCTGGCTCCGACTTCCCGTTTCACCGCCGCCCGAAGGGCGACGGCACCTCACAACCATCATCAAGAAAGAACAGCGCCCCGTAGGTACGCGTTCGCTGTCGCGCCGTCAAGCGCCGAGCTTCTCCCGAAGGGCCTCGACCCGCTTGCGGTTCTTGCCGAGGTCGGAGTAGCCCAAGCGGCTGGCCGAGCGGACGTGAATCACGCCTGCGTCGGCGTCGAGGAGGAACTCGACGTCGTCTTCGAACCGGAAGATGGCGGTCTTGAAGCGCGCCTGCAGGTAGGTCGGCTCCTGTTTGAGGATCTCCACCCGGGCGGTGTCGCTCAGCAGCGCCTGCAGCTTGCCCCAGGCCGCCGCCGGGTCGCCGCCCGTGGAGAAGGGGGCGACGTGGTGGTCGGCGTCTGCCGCGTGCTGGCTGCACACGCAGTTGGGCATGTCGGGGCACGGGGACAGCTGGCCGTCGGTCAGACCAAGCGCGCGGTCGGCGAGCTCTGGGGTCATCCGGTTCATCTCTTCTTCCGATGTCGAGGCGGCTCCACCGCACGACCCGAGGGCGACGGCGAGCAGGGCGGGGGGCAGGAGGCGGTTCATGGCCATCCCTACCTCGACGGGGACCCGATGGATCACCGCAGCGCCGTCATGCCCTCTTGCGCCGAGCTGTGATCGGGCACCAGGTGGAGCACATCGGCGAAGGCGCTGCGCGCGCCGGCGGTGTCTCCGAGCTTCAGGCGAGCCCAGCCCAGGCCCGTTCGCATGTCGACATCGGCCGGGTACGCGGCCACGAGCTCGGCGTAGACTTCGGCCGCGGGGGCGTGCTTGCCGGCCGAGTAGAGGCAGTAGGCGAGGCGACTCTGGGCCCGGTAGTTGCCCGGGGCCCGGGCGAGCACCGCGCGGGTGGCTGCCTCGGCCTCTCCCCAACGGCGCAGCGCCATGAGCGGCAAGGTGAGGCCCAGGTGCGCCTCGATGGCTGCGCTGTCGGCGGCGATCGCGCGGCGATAGGCGGTGACCGACTCTTCGTAGCGGCCCAAGAGGTAGAGCAACCAGCCTCGGCGAAGGGGCAGCAGGTACGCGTCGGGGCCCTCGGCGGGGATGCCCGCGAGCTGCCGCAGCGCGCGGTCGTAGTTGTACGCCGCCTCGAGCGCGTAGCTCTCTTGGTAGCGGTCGGGGGTGGGGTCGCCGGCCCGCGCGGGCGCGGCGGAGAGGGCCAACAAGAAGACGAGGGTGGAGATCGGGCGCATCATCGCGATGCTCCTCCAGGGGTGACCGTGAGGCCCAACGAGAGGGCGTGGATGGCGGCTGCGGCGGGCAACGCGGGGGTGACCGCGGGCAGGAACAGGGCGTCGTAGCGGGCAGAGATCCACCAGCCCTCGCGCAGGGCGAGGGAGGCTTGGGCGAGCCCCGAGGGGCCGATCCGACGGCTCGCGGCCCAGGTGAAGCGGTCGTCGACCCGCACGGGCCGAAGCTCGCGGCCCAGGCGCCCCTCGAGATGCAGGCGCGCCCGGGGCTGATGCAGGGTGACGCCAAAGCGACCGGAGAACAGGGGGGTGCCGTCGACCGCGGGGTCGAGGTCGGCGGCATCGGTGAGGGGCCCTGCGGTGGGCTCGGCCCAGGTCCAGGCGGAGGCCTGCGCCCCGGCGTGCAGCGTGAGCGCCCCTGTGAGATCGAGGCGACCATCGAGCCCGACCTGCCAGGTGTCGCCGTCGTCGTGCCAGCCACGCGCGACCGTGACGCGGCCCACGGGCCAGACCCCCGCCTCGAGGTGGCCCGCGACCGTGGCGGAGCGGGCCGGGCCCCGGTCGGGTGGAGGCCGCGCATCGACGGCCATCGGTGGCTGCGGCCAGGTGATCGCCGACCCTCCCACGACCAGCTCGGAGCGGACCGCGCCGCCGGTCCAGTGGGCCGCGCCCCACAGCTCCCACCACGGCGCGACGGGGGCGTCGGGATCGTCGGAGGGCCGGAGCTGCCCGCGGCGGCCCGTGAGGTCGAAGGAGAGGCCCCCGCCCGGGGTCGCGCCCACCGCCGCCGACCCCACCGCAGCCTGCGCGGCCTGCTCGCTCGCGGGGTACCGCTGCAGAGAGCCCCAGGTCGAGGCCCACGCGCTCGGCGCGCCTGCGGCCGCCGCGCGACCCTGGACCGCGCAGGGGTGGTCGATCGACGCGAAGCGCTCACGGGCCGTGGCGACTCGGCCACGTCGCAGCAGGCTCCAGGTGACCTCGCTCCGGCTCCACGGGTCGGCGGGATCGGGGGGGTGCGCAGGTGGCGCCGCGGGGTCAGCCCGGCCCGCG
>JBDQIL010000216.1:0-6751 GCA_040264415.1 Myxococcota bacterium | reverse complement strand
GGGTGGGGGCGTCGTACCAGGTGGGGTCGCGGTGGAGGGTCCAGGGGAGGATGAGCAGCGTGTCATCGGCGCGGATCTGCCAGGGGCCCAGCGCGAAGTCCCGCACCGCGCGGCGCCCGATGCCCCAGGCGGGCGGATACAGCCGCAGGCTCTCGCTCACCACCGCGTCGAGGTAGGGCAGCGCCTTGAGGTCGGCCATGGTGGGGTCGCGACCGCCGAGCACCTGGGCCAGCTCGGCCTCGAGACGGTCGCGGGCGGCGGGGTCTCGCCCCAGCAGCACCAGCGTGTAGGTGAGGGCCAGCGCCGTGGTCTCGGCGCCCGCCGCGAAGAGGGTGACCGCCTCGTCGCGCAGCTCTTGGTCGGTGAAGCCGCGCCCGGCCTCGTCTCGGGCGGCCAACAGGCGGCCCAGCAAGAGGTCGCCGGCGGCCGGGTCGTCGCGCCGCTTGTGGGCGGCGATGAGCGTCATGAGCAGGCCGTCGAGCGCCTCGACGTGCGACGCGTAGTCGCGCCGTCCCACCTCGAGGGCCCAGTCGGGCAGCACGCGGCGCCAGGTGTGCTGCTCTTCGGTGAAGCGGTCGAGCAGGCCGTTCAGGGCGTCGCCGATGACCTTCGAGGCGCCCTCGGTCGCGCCCCCGAACAGGCAGGCGCAGACCACCTCGAGGGTGAGGTCCATCAAGGCGGCCCGCACGTCGGGCACCTGGCCGGAGGACAGGCGGTCGGCCAGCGCGTGGGCGTGTGCCACCATGACCTCGGCGTAGCCGCCCAGCTGGCGCGGGGTGAAGCTGGGGGCGATGAGCCGCCGGTGGGCCCGCCACTTGGGGTTGGCCGACGTGAGCAGCCCGTCCCCGAGCACCCGGCTGAGCTTTCGGGTGATGTCGTCTTTGACCACGTCGTCGTCGTGACGATGCACCAGCTCGGCGATGAGCGCAGGGTCGTTGAGCAGCACGACCTGGTGCGGTCCCAGGGGGATGCGAGCGACGGGCCCGTACCGGGCGTCCATCTGCTCGGCCATCCGGCGCGGGTCCCGCACCAGCTCTTCGAAGCGGGCGAGCACCCCGAGCAGGTGCGGGCCTGGGACGGCGGCGGGCGTGGCGGGCGGCATGGGCTCCCTGACGGCTACTCGGGGCTGGAGATGGCGTCGTCGGGGGTGACGGCGCCGTCTTGGAGCGTGAACTCGAAGCGTACCGGCTCGCCCCCCTCGCCGTCCGCACCCAGCTGCGCCGGCAGGCCCTCGACCGACAGGGTGCCGCGCTCGATGCTGCCGGTGACCTCGACCCCCGCGGCCACGCCCTCGAACTGGTAGTCGAAGCCAGAGAGCTGGGTGAGCGACTCGTTCATGGCGTGCCCCGACGCCACCCCTGCGACCGGATCGACCCTCCACTCGAGGTCGCGCAGGTAGGCCCCCCGGCCCAGCCCCTCTTCGGCGTGGAACGTGTAGTCGAGGGCGGTCCAGCCCGCGATGGGGTTGGACAGGCCCAGGGTGAGGGGGCGCGCGCTGTAGTCGGGATCGCCCTGCTCGATGCGCTCGTCGGCCTCGTCGCGGAGCTCCCAGGCCATGCCGTGCGAGACGGCCTGGGTGGCGTGCGCGCCCGGCGCGACGACCGCGAGCAGCTCGACGGTCATGGGCACCTCGGCCTGGTCGATGACCGCGTCGACACACTCGCGCACGTCCTCGAGGCTGTAGCCGGCCTCGAAGGCGACGGAGACCTCGACCTCGACCGACCCGCCGTCGGCCGACCGCGTGACCGACGCCACCTCCGCCTGGATGTGCTTGGGGTGCCAGCCGTAGGCGGGGATGTAGCAGGCGTCGCCGCCCGACAGCGGGTGGTCCGTGTCGATGGTGAGGCCGGTGATGAGCACCGTGACGTCGCCTGCGGCGTCTGCGGGGACCGAGAGCGTGGTGGTGCCGGAGGTGCCGGCCGCCGTGGCCACGGCCGCGACCGCGCCCTGCCCGAAGGCCGCGTCGCTGCCGCCGTAGCGGGCCCAATGCACCGTGACGTCGCTGGTGTCGATGAAGGTGAACTCCTGGCACGACGCGTCGCACGAGATCGAGGTGCCGACCCCCGACGTGGAGGTGCCGCCGATGAGGGCGACCGCCGCCACCTCGCCGTCGATGCCCACGTGCATGAAGCTGAGCCGGTGGTTGGCGGCGGCCCAGTGGTAGCGGTACCCCTCGATCCAGGTCTGGGTGACGAGGCTCGCGCCGCTGTCGCTGGCGCCATCCTTGTCTCGGCACCCGGTGGTCAGGGTGAGGGCGAGGGCGAGGGCGGCGGTCGCCGCGATCATGGGCTTGGGCATGGGCGCTCCTGAATGGGATCCCTTTACAACCCCGAGCGGCCCCCTGTCCATCGGCGGTTCGGGCGCTGTCGGCCCGTCACGGCGCGGCGCGCCCGCTCAGGTCATGCGCAGCAGCTCGGAGAGGCTGGTCACCCCGTCCCGCAGCAGGGGCACGCCCGCGCGCCGCAGGGTCGGGACCTGCTGCGCGGCGAGGTGGCGGCGCACCGCGGCCCCGCCCCCGTCGGCCTTGATGATCCCCCGCAGATCGTCGGTCACCTCGACCACCTCGAACAGCCCCGTGCGCCCGTGGAAGCCGGTGTGGAGGCAGCTCGCGCAGCCGACGCCGTGGGTGAGCCCGGCGCCATCGGGCAGCGGAAAGCCCACCCGCGTGCGGGCCACGGCGAGGCGGTCTCCGGGGACGAGCTGCCGGCACTCGGGGCAGGTGCGCCGGACCAGCCGCTGGGCGACGATCCCCGCCAGCGCGCCCGCCACCACATACCGCTCCATGCCCATGTCGAGCAGGCGGGTGACGGTGGCCGGCACCGAGCTGGTGTGCAGCGTGGACAGCACGAGGTGGCCGGTCAGGCTGGCCTGGGTGGCGATGCGCGCGGTCTCCTGGTCGCGCATCTCTCCGACCAGGATGACGTCGGGATCCTGCCGCAGGATGGCCCGCAGCCCGCCCGCGAAGGTGAAGCCCGCCTTGGGGTTGACCTGCCCCTGGGTGATCCCCTGCATCTCGATCTCGATGGGATCTTCGAGGGTCACCACGTTGCGGCGGCGGGTCTCGAGCTCGCGGAGCATGGCGTACAGGGTGGAGGTCTTGCCCGAGCCGGTGGGCCCGGTGACCACCACGAGGCCCCCCTGCCGCCCGCTCAGGCGCTGCACGATCTCGACCTGCTCGGGGGCCATGCCCAGCTGCTCCAGCGACATGACCCGCCCACCGAGCAGCAGCCGCAAGACCAGCTTCTCGCCGTGCATCGACGGGAAGCTGCTCGCGCGGACCGACACCGGGCGGGCGCCAGCCATCCGCGCCGTGAACATGCCGTCCTGCGGACGCCGGCGCTCCGAGATGTCCATCCGGGCGAGCACCTTCACCCGGTTGACGACCAGCAGCGCGAGCTCGGTGGGCCACGGCCGGTCGTCCACCATCACGCCGTCCACGCGCATGCGCAGCCGGTAGCGGCCCTGCCGCGGCTCGATGTGGATGTCGCTGGCCCGCTGCTCGACCGCCCGCTCGACCAGCTCGTCCAGCATGCGCACCGCGCGCGCGTCGGTGTCTGATCGATCTCGAGACGGGTCGGCCATGGCGGGAAGGTATCACCCGCGCCGCTCCGCCCGTCGTCGGCCGGCTCCCCCGGTTACCGTCGGCGGGTGAAGCGAGGGTTCATGGTCGAAGCTCCCCCACCCGTCACGATCCTGATCATCGACGACGACGAGACGGTCCTCGAGAGCCTGCGGGCGCAGCTGCGCCGGGGGCTGGGGTCGGGCGTCTACATCGACGCCGCGAGCAGCGGCGACGAGGCCCTCGAGCTGGCCGCCGAGTACGTAGAAGACGGCGTGGGCGTCCCCGTGATCATCTGCGACGAGATCATGCCGGGCATGCGCGGCCACGCGGTGCTGGCCCAGCTCCACGCGCTCCTGCCCGACGCCCGCACCATCCTGCTCACCGGCCAGGCCGACCTCTCGAGCGTCACCGCCGCGGTCAACACGGCGGCGCTCTACCAGTACATCGCCAAGCCCTGGGAGCAGACCGACCTGCTGCTCACCGTGCGGTCGGCCATGACCGCCTGGCTGGCGGAGCGAGACCGCCGCCAGCGCCTCGAGGTCTTCCACTCCTTCGTGCCCGAGCCCTTCCTGCGCATGCTGGGGCTGAGAGATCCGGCCCAGACCACCCTGGGGCTGTCGCGCGAGGCCGAGCTCACGGTCCTCTTCGCCGATGTGCGCAACTTCACGGCCCTGTCCGAGCAGCTCGGATCGGCGAACACCTTCGCCTTCTTGAACGACTGCTTCAACGTGCTGGTGCCGATCATCGTCGAGCACGGGGGGCTGGTCGACAAGTACATCGGCGACGCCCTGCTGGCACTCTTCCCCGACCCGTGCGCGGCGGTCGACGCCGCCGCTGCGCTGGTGGCGGCCGCGCCCACGATCCCGTGCCCCGGTGCGCCCGACCTGGGGCCGGTCCGGCTCGGGGTGGGCCTGAACACGGGCCACCTCGTGCTGGGCACCGTCGGCGTCTCCGAGCGCCTGCAGACCACCGTGATCGGCGACGTGGTCAACACCGCAGCGCGCATCGAGAGCTTGACCAAAGAGCTGCGCACGCCCACCCTGCTGGCCCAACCCACCTGCGAGCAGATCGAGCGTGACACCCGCTACATCGGCAGCTTCGAGCTGCGCGGGAAGGGTCGCAAGGTGCGGATCCACCAGCTCCTCGACGCCCTCGACCCGGGCGAGCGCGCCGAGGTGGTCGCAGGCCTGCCGCGCTTTGGGCCCCTGGTCGCGGCGCTCGACGACCGCCCCCTGGCCGAATCGGTTCACCTGCTCGGCAACTACGTGCAGGCGCACCCGGCTGACCAGCTGGCCCAGGCGCTCTTCCACCGGCTGCGGGCCACGCTGCCGGTCTCGAGCTGACGGGTGACGGGGTCGAGCCGCGCCGAGGCCAATCGCCCCGTCGGGTCGTCGCTCCGGGGGCGCATCATGCTCGGCATGACCCTCGTGACGGGGCTCATGATCGCCCTGCTGTTCATCGTGATCCCCTACCGCCTCGATCAGGCCGCCGAGCAGGCCGCGCGGGAGACAGCCGCAGGCGCGCTGCAGCTCGTGCAGGGGGCCGTCGAGCCTGCGCTCGCCACCCGCGACCCGGAGGCCCTCACGCGCACGCTGGCCACCCTCGCCCGCACCCCCGACGCGGTCTACGCCCACGTGGTGGACCAAGACGGCGTGCTGTTGGGCAGCTTCGACGCAGACGGGGCCGCGACCGTGGCCGCGCCCCCGCCCCCAGGCGCGGTCGGCGCGGCCCCGGTGGTCTGGATCGAGCCCGGCGGCCGCACCCTGCACGGGGCCGTGGCCGTCCGGAGCCCCGACGGCACCGCGCGGGGCCGCCTGTCGATGGGCTTCTCGCTGCACCGCCTCGACGTGGCCCGCGCAGACAACCGGCTGTTCGGCGCGCTGGTGGCGGTGGGCTTGGCCCTGGTGGCGTGGGTGACCATGGCGCTGGTCTCCACCAGCATCACGCTGCCCGTGCAGCGGCTGACCCGCACGGCGCGACAGGTCTCCGACGGCCACCTCGACCTGGTCCAGCTCGACACCTCCACCATCCCCCGGGGCACCCGCGACGAGGTCGGCCAGCTCGCGCGCGCCATGCAGCGCATGCTCGAGCGCCTGCGGGCCAGCCAGCGCAAGCTCGAGCAGCGAATCCACGCCGAGGCCGAGGAGCGCCGCGAGGCGGAGCGCCAGCGGGCCACCGCCGAGGCGCACCAGGCGCGCCTGCGCGACGCGCTCGATCTCGTCGAGCAGACCCAGGCCCAGCTCCTCGACGCCGAGAAGATGGCCACCCTGGGGCAGCTCGTCGCGGGCATCGCCCATGAGGTCAACACACCCCTCGGCGCGATCACGGCGAGCGGCGCGGTGGTGGCCGACGCGCTGCTGCCCCTGATCGATGGGTGGCGGTCCTGCTTCCCGGCCGACGCGTCCGAGGCCACCGCCGCGGCCCGATCGATGGCAGAAGACAGCGCCCTGCGCGACGTTCGCCTTCGGTCGCGGGAGCAGCGGCGCCTGCGGCGGGCCCACGCAGCGCGCCTGCGGGCCGCCGGGATCGCCGAGGCGACCGATGCCGCCGAGCGCTTGGCCGAGATGCAGGTGGACGCTGACGATCCGAGGATCGAGTCGCTGCTGGCGCACCCCGCGCCGGCCGAGGCGATTCGCTGGGCCGACGAGCTGAGCACGCTGCTGCGAAACGCCGACAACATCCAGACGGCCGCCCAGCGGGCGCGGACGGTGGTGCAGGCCCTCAAGACCTTCGCCCGCACGGGCCGCGACGACGCCTTCACCGACATCGACCTGGTGGAGAGCATCTCCACGGTGCTCACCCTCTACCGGAGTCAGACCCGCGACGGCATCGACCTGCAGCTCGACTACGACGAGGGGGCGCAGGTTCGGGGCAACCCCGACGCGCTGTCGCAGGTCTGGACCAACCTGCTGCAGAACGCGCTGCACGCCATGCAGGGTCAGGGCACGCTGCGCCTGTCGGTGAAGGGACGCGCCGACGACGTGGTCGTGGGCTTCGCCAACGACGGGCCGCCCATCCCCCCCGACGTGCTCCCGCGCATCTTTGACGCCTTCTACACCACCAAGGGCCACGGCGCCGGAGCCAACGGCGGCTTTGACTGCACAGGTTGCCATGATGCTGCCGTATCGCATGCCTTTGCCGATAACGACAGAACCACCAACATAAACCGCTTCAAGACCACCTTCGTAG
>JBDQIL010000215.1:0-6797 GCA_040264415.1 Myxococcota bacterium | reverse complement strand
GCCTCGGGGTCAGGGGTCGAGGGTGGCGACACCGTGGGTGAGCACGGGCGCGCCGTCGGGCCCGCGCACTTCGAAGGCCGCGCCGGTGGGCGTTCGCCAGATGACCGTGGTGAGCGCCTGACCATTGAAGACCGGCGCCACGAAGCGGGCTCCCAGGCGCCGCATCCCGCGTGGATCGCCGAAAGCCACCCGCGCCAGCAGGGTCTGGGCGGCGCGGGCCAGCGTACACAGCCCGTGCACCACCACGTCGGGGTGACCCGCCGCGCGCGCCGCCGCCGGGTCGAGGTGGATGGGGTTGTCGTCGAGCGAGGCGGCCGCGTATCGAAGGGATTGATCATCGCCCATCACCCAGTCCACCCGATGGTCGGGCGGGGCCTTCGGGGCGGACGGGAGCGCCGGCGGTGGGGGGCCCGCGGAGACGCCCGGCGCGGCGCGTTGCTGACCCGGCACGAAGAACACGCTGTGCGCCTCGATGACGGCTTCCCCGGCGACCAGGCCGACCAGCCGCCCCGACAGCAACAGCCCCGCTCCCTTCTGCGCCGCGTGGTCGAGCACCGACCGGACCTGCAGCACGTCCCAGGGTCGCAAGGGGCGCGTCGCGTGCACGTCGTAGCCGACGTGCAGCAGGCGGGAGAAGTCGGGGGCGAGGCCGGGGTGCTGCATGAGCGCGAAGAGGGCGTCCCGCATCAGACGCGCGTGGAAGAGCGGCGGCGCGACGGCGTCGCTCCCCCGGTACGCCACGCTGGGGTCGTCTGTGGCCTCGGAATAGTCGAGCATGTGATCCGGCTGGACCACCGCGGCGCCGTGGTCGCGGGCCTCTCCGACCGGCAAGGCCGCCGGGCGAGCCGAGGCGGGCGGACCCGGGGGCCTCGGTGACGGGCGACAGGCGCTGGCCAGGGCCGCCAGGTCGCGGGCGCGCCCGAGGTGGTCGGTGGCCAGCAAGCCGGCCGAGAGCCCATCGTCGAGGGCCAATGCGCCGCCCAACAGCGCGTCGATCGCGTCGGCGGACCCGCGCAGAATGGCGTCGGGCGGGACGTCTTCGACCACGATGGCGGCCCGCCCTCCCGTGAGCCGCAGCAGCGTTCGGCCCGAGGCGTCGTCGAGGGCGTAGAGCAGGTGGAGCGCCCGGGGCGCCCGCAGGCGCCGCACCAAGGTGACGCGGGTGACGGCAGCGGGGTGGGAGAGGCTCACCGCCGCGATCTATCGGGGACGCCACGCACCAGCCACAGCCGCCATCCAAGGCCGGGGATGACGGGGGCGCGCCAGCGGGTCTGCTCGTCGCCCGGCGACACCGCGATACGAAAGGGCCGCATGCACCCCGATCCCGCGCTGCTCCACCTCGACCTCGCTCAGGCCGCGTTCTTGCTGGCGTGGGTGCCCTTTGTGGCGCTGGTCCACGAGGCCGGCCACGCCCTCGCCGCCCGACCCGCGGGCTACCGCCTGGTGAGCTTCGGTATCGGCCTCGGGCAGCCCCTGCTCCGTCACCCCGGGAAGGGCGGCGCGGTGTACTATCTCGGCCGCTGGATCTTCGCGGGCGGCGCCTGCGTCGCGGTGCCCCGCACCCTGTCGCCGGGCCCACGCGCGATGCTCTTCCATGCCGGAGGAGCCATCGCACAGCTCGCGCTGGCCGGCGCCCTCGCGCTGGTGCCCGACGCGGCGTGGTGGGCGGCGCCGGTCCGCACCTTCAACCTGCTGGTCCTGGCCTGGAACCTCCTCCCCTGGCGGATCGGCGGCAAGGCCAGCGATGGGTGGTGGCTGGTCGCTCACCTGCGCGGCGCCGGCCGCGGCCCCGGCCGCCTGTTCAGCCGCCGCGCGCCCCTCGAGCGCGTGCTGGCCTTCGAGGCTCAGGTGGGCAGCCCCATGGGCACCTGGTACGCCCGCCTCATGCTCGCGTGGAGCGATCTTCAGGTGGGCGCCCTCGACCGGGCCGACGCGTTCTTCACGGGGGAGCACGCCGAGGCGGCCCTCGACCCCAGCTTCGACGCCATCCACCACGCGCTCACCGCCGAGTGGCACCGCCAGCGGGGCCGCCCCCTCGCGGCCATGTGGGTGGTGCGCGAGGTGCGCCGGGCTCGTGGCGCCACGCTCACCGAAGACGCTGACGGAATGCTCTCTCTGGTGGAGGCCCGCACCCTGCGTGACCTGGGCGAGCGCGGGCAGGCGCGGCAGGCGCTCGGGCGGCTGGCGGGCGCCGGCGGGCCGATCGCAGCCGACGCCGCGCTGGTGCGCCTCGAGCTCGCCATTGACGACGGCAGCGCCGCCGAGATCGAGCTCGCGGCAGACCGCCTCGTCGACCGCGGGCCGGGCGCCGATCTGGCACCGGCCACCCGGGTGCAGGCGCTCTGGGCAGCCGGCACCGCCCTCGCTCCTTCCGCGCGGGCCGCCGTCGGGCGACGGCTGCAGCACCGCGCCAGCCGCGAGGCGGCGCAGCTCCTCTCGATCGCCGATCGGGACGATCGGGGCACCCTCTTGCGAGCGCTGGGCCCCGCCGCCGGGCTGGTCGAGGCTACGCCTCGAGCGGACGAAGCCGCATCTCGATGACCAGGAGGCCGACCCGCCAGCGCTGGGTCGCCACCCGCTTCTGCCACCGCGCCTCGAGCAAGAACTGGGCGTTGACGCCTTCTTCGACCATCAAATCGACGACGAGCTTCTGGCGCTCGGTGGACTCGAAGCCCAGGTCGAGCACCAAGCCGTCGGTGCCGGCGTGGATCACCTCGCCCTCCGCCACCTCGATCCGGCGCCCGCCGCTGGGGCCGCGGCGCACCCGCACCGGCCACCGCAGGGGCTCAGCCAGCGTGCCGTGGGCTTGGCCGAAGGTGTTGAACGTGAGCTCGGATGAGATCGCGCCCGGCACCTGCGCCCGCAAGTGGGCCAGCTCGAGCAGCCGATCGAGGCCGCTGCCGCCCCAGCGCTCGACCCACAGGTCGCGCAGCTGCAGGTAGCGCTGCAGCGCGGTGATCCAAGGGCGGACGGGCTCGGGGACGCCGCCCTCGGGCTGGGGCACCCGCAGCGGGGGAAAGGCGTCCGCCGGCGCACCGCGGCGCCCCCCGTGACCAGAGCTGTCTGGCAGCGCGAAGGGCTCGACGAGCGAGGTCGGATCGCGCCGGGAGATGGGCGGCGTGACGTCGGCGGGGGTGGAATCGGGCTGCGGCGCAGCGCCGAGCCGCTCGGCGAGGGCCGCGGACAGCGCTCGCAGCGACACCAGATCGTCGGCGCCTGCGCGGATCCACGCCATGCGATCGGCGTGGGTGGGCTCGTGGTTGGCCGCCGCGATCACGGGGGGACGGCGCGTTCGGCGCGGCAGGCGCCGCAGCTGGTCGAGCCCGGCGGGGGCCCAGACCACGATCAGCTGAGCGTCGGGGGTCCACTCGGTCTGCAGCGCGGCGACGGGCGAGAGCCGTTGCACCACGCCAGTCGGCAGCGGTGCGCCCAGCCAGGCGACCACGGGGGTTGAGGTTCCCGAACGAGGTGATGCGGACATGAAGCGGGCAGCTCGGGGTGGCGGACGGCGCGACACGCGCTCACCCGGTGAGGGGAGTGTACACGGGCGGCCGCGTCACGCGACCGAGCGCCCGCGGGCGGGCTGCCCCACGATAAGCTGAAGTGCCCTCCCCCGCCCCGTCGAGCCCGTGCGCATCTGCTTGCTCACCCGCGCTGATCTCTTCCCGACGCACCACGGCGCGGCGGTCAAGATCGTTCGCACCGCCCAGCACCTCTCCCGCGCGCTGGCGCAACCGGTGTTCGTCGTCACCGACGATCGCGACGCCTATCTGCGCTTCGACGGCGACGCGCATGAGCCGGTGCCGTACAGCCCGCGGTCTCGCGCCGCCCAGGAGTGGGCCCCTGTGCCGCGCATGGGCCGTCTGGCCGAGCGCCTCTGCCTGCGGCTCGGCTACCCGGCCGAGGAGCTCTTCATGTACCGGCCGCTCTTCGACCCGGCCTGGTGGGGGCGGGCCCTGTCGGTGGGGCGCGCCGAACACATCGACATCTTCCAGGCTGAGTTCCCGGGCTACGGCGTCCCCGCGGCGCTCGCGGCCCGCGCGCTGTCGCGGCTCGAGCGCCGGCCGGTGCGGTCGAGCATCGTCCAGCACAACGTCGAGTGGGACCGCCTCGCCGAGTTCGGCCACGACGTGCGCTGGATCCGGCGCGCCGAGCGCGCGGCCCTCGCCGCGGTCGACGACATCATCGCGGTGAGCGCCGACGACCGCGACCGCATGGTGCGGGCCGGCCTGTCCGCTGCCGACATCACCGTGATCCCCCACGGCGTCGACGTCGAGCCGCTGGAGCGCGCCCGGCCCGACGGCGTCCGAGACCGCTACGGCATCGCCGCCGACGCCCCGCTCCTGTTCTTCCACGGCACGCTGCACTACTGGCCGAACACCGAGGCGGTGCGGTTCATCAGTGAGTCACTGCTCCCCCGCCTGCTCGACGACCGCCCCGACCTCCGCGTGCTGATCGCCGGCCAGAGCCCGCCCCGGTACTACGACCACCCCGCCATCGCCTTCGCGGGCCCGGTAGACGATCTGGGCGCCCACATCGCCGCCGCAGACCTCTGTCTGTGTCCCATCGACGCGGGGGGCGGCACCCGGATGAAGCTGCTCGAGTACATGGCCGCGGGCCGGCCGGTGGTCAGCTCCACCAAGGGCGCCGAGGGGATCGCATATACCAACAATATTGAGCTCGCCATCGCCGACGGCGCGCCCGCCTTCGCCGCCGCGATCGACCGCTTGCTCGCCGACCCCGAGGCGGCCCGGGCGCTCGGCCTGCGGGGCCAGGGCTTCGCCCGCCGGTACGACTGGCAGGCGATCGCGCGGGCCTACATCGCGACCTACGAGGGCGACCGGCGGGGCACCGACTGGAACGACCACCTGGTCGCCGACCGCGCCTCCGACGCCACAGCGGCCCTCGACGCGGCGGGCCTTCAGCTCCAACAGCCCAGCAAGCCCCTCACCCTGCTCCTGCTGATCAACCGCGGCTGCAACCTGCGGTGCTCCTTCTGCGACCTGTGGGACGACCCGCAGCGCATGACCCTCGAGCAGACGCTCCCGCTGCTCGACGACGCGGCAGCCATCGGCACCCGCACCGTGGTGCTCACGGGCGGCGAGCCCTTCCTCCACAAGCAGCTCTTCGAGATCGTCGCGGCGGCCCGCGATCGGGGCATGGGCGTCAACATCACGACCAACGGCACCCTGGTGGAGCGGCGCTGGGCGGCGCTCGCCGAGAGCGGCGTCGATTCGTTGAGCTTGAGCATCGACGGCCTGCCCGACACCCACGACCGCCTGCGCGGAAAGCCCGGCGCCTTCGCCGAGACCTGGGCCGCCCTGGAGCGGCTCGTGGCGTGGGGCGGCGCAGGGGTCAACGTCTACTTCACCGTCAACCGAGACAACCTCGGCGAGCTGGTGCCCGTCTGGGAGCGGGTGCGGGCCCTGGGCGCCGGCTTCGACTTCTGGCCGGTCAACGACGCCCCCGACCTCTACCTCCGCTCGGCCGAAGACCAAGCGCGCTGGCGCGAGGCGGTCGCTCACATCGCCCGCCACGACGGCGCTGTGGGCGAGCGGGCCGCATACTACGACCGAGCCCTCGCCTACCACGACGGCGACCTGGGCGCGGTCCGCTGCTTGGGCTTCATCGACCAGTACGGCGTGCGCTTCGACGGCACCCTGCTGCCCTGCTGCGTGTGGGAGGGCGAGGGCCTCGGTGTGGGCAACGTCTTCGAGACGCCGCTGAAGACGCTCTGGACCAGTGAGGCCGTGCGAGGGGCCCGCGAGCGGCTGCTCCGAGACGGCTGCTCGGTCGGCTGCTTCAACCACAGCCTCTACGAGTTCGCCGTGGCCACCGGCGCTCCCTTCGAGGTCGAGCCGTCCGGTCGCGCCGCCGCGCGTTAGGTCCCGGCGTCGCATCGAACAGGAGCGGACGTGGGCTGGATGAAGGGCAGCTGCAAGGGCAAGGACGTGTGGGTGGAGGTCGACGCCGGGGGGCAGCCCGTGGTGAGCGCGGGCCGCGTCCCCGTTCGCTACTCCAACAAGGACGGCGCCCGGATCTACCGGGCCGGCGCGCGCAACGTCGAGCTCTCCGGCGCGGCGGTCGAGCAGCTGCCAGATGGCGTGTCGGCCGATGACAAGCCGGCCAAGTCCAGCAGCAAGGGGGGGCGCAAGAGCCGGGGCAGCGGCTTCGGGTCGGCCGGAACCCGCACCAAGGCCCAGGCGCAAGCGGCCGCCGCCTTCGCGGGCGAGCTCATCGCTGGCTTCTCGAGCGACGCCGCCGTCTGCTTCACCGACGGCGCGTGCAAGGGCAACCCCGGGCCCGCCGGCGCCGGCGCCGTGGTGCGCCTGCCCGACGGCACCCGCATGGAGGCCCACCGCGCCCTCGGTCGGGCGACCAACAACGTGGGCGAGCTGACCGCCATCGGGCTCGCCTGCGAGCTCCTCGATCAGGCGGGCTTCGATCCGACCGCGCCGGTGGAGATCCTCACCGACAGCAAGTACTGCCACGGCCTGCTGTCGCTCGGCTGGAAGGGCAAGGCCAACCTCGAGCTGATCGACGGGGTCAAGGCGCAGCTCGCCCAGCGCCGGCACCGCATCCACTGGATCGCCGGGCACGTCGGCATCGCAGAGAACGAGCGCGCCGACGCGCTGGCCAACCTCGGCGTCGACGAGTCGCTTCGTCGCCGCTGAGCCAGGGTGGTGCCCACGCCAGCGGCCGCGCCCGCCGAGCCGAGCCGCGCGCTACAGTCGGCCGGTTCCTCGGAGCGCCCCATGAGCACCCCCCCCGCCGCGCCCGCCCCCTACCGCGAGCTG
>JBDQIL010000214.1:0-6801 GCA_040264415.1 Myxococcota bacterium | reverse complement strand
GGGTGCAGCCCGCGTGAAGTCGGTGTAAGCTCCGCGGCCGAAGCATGGAGGCTCAATGTACCCGCTCCTGACCCTGGCCCTGGCCATCTCCACCCCGGCCAGCGCCAACTCGACCGGAAGGACCGGCAAGTCGACCTCCGGGTGCGAGTCCTGTCATGGGACGACGGCCGACAGCACCACCACGTCCACGCTGAGCGCCTCCGACACCGAGGTCGGCCTGGGCGACGCGGTGACCGTCACCTTCGAGGTCAGCACCACCGACTCCAGCCGCACCCACGCGGGCCTCAACGTCTCGGCCGACGGCGGCACCCTCTCGGCAGGCACCAACACGCAGGTCTCGTCCAGCGAGATCACCCACAGCGCCCCCGAGGCGATGTCGAGCTCGACGGCGACCTTCAGCTTCACCTGGACCGCGCCGTCGGCCGCAGGCACCTACACGCTGTCGGCCGCAGGCAACGCGGTCAACGACAACTCCGCGCCCACGGGCGACGGCTGGAACCTCGCCACCGACCTCACCATCGACGTGGTCTGCACCGACGCCGACGGCGACGGGGTGTCCGACTGCGACGGCGACTGCGACGACGCCGACATCAACAACTTCCCCGGCAACGACGAGCTCTGCGACGGCCTCGACAACGACTGCGACGGCACGGCCGACAACTCGCCGATCGACGCCGACGACTGGTACGAAGACAGCGACGGCGACGGCTACGGCAACCCCCTGTCGAGCACGGTCGCCTGCACCGCCCCCACGGGCTTCGTGGCCGACGCCACCGACTGCGACGACGTGCGCGCGGGCATCAACCCCGGCTCGGCCGAGATCTGCGACGGCGCCAACCGCGACGAGGACTGCAACGGCCTGGTCGACGACGACGACGACGGCGCGACGGGCCAGGTCGACTGGTACGTCGACGAGGACCGCGACGGCTACGGCACCACCACGGTGGGCGGCCAGGCCTGCGACGCGCCCGCCGACGGGTCGCTCAACGACACCGACTGCGACGACACCCGGCCCGAGGTCAACCCGCGCGCCGAAGAGGCCTGCGACGCCACCGAAGACCTGAACTGCGACGGCATCATCGGCCTCGGCGACAACGACGGCGACGGCTACTCGGCCTGCGAGGAGTGCGACGACGGCGACGCGGCGGTCAACCCCGGCGCCACCGAGGTCTGCAACGGCATCGACGACAACTGCGACGAGATCATCGACCCGAGCGACTCGGCCGACGCCATCACCTGGTACCAGGATCAGGACTACGACGGCTACGGCACCGACGCCGCCACGCAGGTCGCCTGCGACGAGCCCGACGGCTACGCCGACAACAACGAGGACTGCAACGACGGCACCGCTGGCGTGCACCCCGGCGCGGTCGAGGTCTACTACGACGGCATCGACCAGGACTGCGACGGCAACGACGACGACTGGGACGGCGACGGGGTGCCCTACCCCGATGACTGCGACGACCAGGACGCCTCCAAGTCGAGCGCCGCCGACTGCGAGGAGCCCGACACCGCTCCCATCATCGACGAGCCCGAAGACACCGGCGAGGCCGACGACGGCGGCGGCGCGGTGGCCGAAGACGGCTGCGGGTCGAAGGGCGCGGTGGCCCTCTTCGGGCTGCTCGGCCTGGGCGGATTGGCCGCCCGGCGGCGTCGCGAGGCCTGAGCTCCGCTCAGCGAGCCTGGGCGAGCAGCTCGTCGAGGTCGTCAGCGTCGATGACCGCCAGGGCGATCCCAAAGGGGAAGCCCGCCCGCGCGACCGCGGCGAGATCCTTCTCGCGGCGGTCGACCCGCGTCTGGGGATCCCATCGGGCCGGGCCCAGCCGGCGGCGCCGCACATAGGCGACCGCCCGCTCCAGCTCGGGGTCGAGCGCCTCGAGTCCGTCGTCGAGGGCCGACATGGCGCGGTCGGCGGTCTCGCGATCCACGCCCTTCTCCCGCAGCTTCGCCACGATCTTGCGCCGCGAGGTGCCGCGCCGGTGCAGGTCGTCCACCCACATCCGCGCGAAGCGGTCGTCGTCGAGGGCGCCATCGGCCAGCAGGTCGGCCACGATGGCGTCCACCAGGCTGAGGCCCTCCGCCCAGGTGCCCGTGCCGGCCTCGACGCAGGTGCGCACGCGCCGCTTGAGCACATCGCGCATTCGGCGCTCCGAGGGGGTCCACCGCTGGAGGTAGCGCCGGGCCTGCTCGCGCAGCCAGGGGTCGGTCAAGGTGGGCGGGCGACGGGCCATGGGGCTCCAAGGTGGGGTCGAGCCGAGCCGACGGGGGGGCTATAAGGGGCTGCGCCCCGGAGCGATCATGGCCCCCCACGACGACGACCTCACCGCCCTGTCCGCCCCCCTCGTGCCTGGCAGGCTGGTCAAAGAGCGCTGGGAGCTGGCCGGCGCGCGCATCGACCAGGCCCTGCAAGACGATCTGGTGGTGGCCTTCGTGGGGGCGGCGTCAGCCGGCAAAGACGCCGCCATCCTCGCCCTGTTCGGGGTGGACTTCGGCGAGGTCGACCCCATCCCCGGCACCACCGACCGCCTGCGGGCGGTGCCGCTCGACGCGGCCGGCCGCGTGGTGGTGGTCAACGCGCCCGGCTTCGGTGACCTGCGAGACGACGTCAACGAGACGACCCGCCAGCTGGTCGATCGCCTCGACGTCGCCCTGTACCTGGTCAACGCCGACGGCGGCGCCACCGAAGACGAGCGCCGCGCCCTCGACCGGGTGCGGGCCCTGGGTCGCCCGGTGCTGGTCTGCATCAACAAGATCGACCTCATCCGGCCGCACCAGCGCGAGGCCTTCCTGTCCGCCACCCTTCACCAGCTCGGCGTGCAGCCCGAAGACGCCGTGACCACCGCCTTCGACCCCATGCCAGCCCTCAGCCCGGCGCCCATCGGCATCGACGCGGTCGCCGACTGGATCACGCGCATGCTCACCGACAGCGGCAAGGCCCTGCTGTTCGCCAAGCAGCTGCGCAATCGCGCGGTCGCCTGCGAGCCGCTCATCCGGTCGGCCGCCCGAAAGGCGGCGCTTGCGGGCGCCATCCCCGTCCCCGGCGCCGACATGACCGCCGTGACCGCCATCCAGGTGCAGCTCATCTCCGACATCGCGGCCGTCTACGACCAGAAGATCGACCAAGACATCGCCCTGTTCATCATGGGGGAGGCCCTGGCCGGCGCCGGCCGCGGCTTCGCTCGGTGGGCCACGCGCGCCCTCAAGACCGCCGGATGGATCCCTGGCGGGCAGCTGGGGGAGATCGCGGCGAGCGCCATGGGGGCGAGCATCGCCAGCGCCTCGACCTACGGCGTCGGGCAGGCCGCCATCGCCTACATCCAGCGCCTCAAAGAGGGCCGCGCGCTCTCGGCCGCCGAGGTGCGCGACGTCTTCGACCGCTTCGCCTTCGCCTGGAAGGACGGCCGGATCCAACCGGGCTCGCCGCAGCGCGTGGTCGAGGCGGTCGCCGACGAGGCCGCCCCCGCGGGCGGCGAGGAGTGAGCGCCGCCCCGCCCGCCGCTGGCGGGGTGCTGCCGCTCGGCGAGGTGCTGCGTCGGTCGCACCGCACCGAGCTGCTCGCGCTGGCCGCCGCGCTGCGGGTGCGCGAGACGGGTCGGGGCCGAGATCTGCTCGCGGCCGAGATCGAGTCCGCGCTGCGGGCCCTGGGGTCTCTGCACCCCTTCGGCGTGATGGTGCTGGGGCGACAGCCCCCCCCGTGGCCCGACGTGGTGGCCGGCCTCGCCGAGCGCATGGGCCTGACGCCCACCGACGCCGTGGTCGACCAGGAGCGCGCCATCCTCGCCCGCTGGCGCACCGACGGCGCGACCGACACGCAGCGGCAGGCCATCGCGCGGGTGCTGGCCCTGCCCGCGCAGCCCCCCACCCCCTCCGACGCCGCGCTGCAGCTGGGCCCGCGGGCGCGCCTGCCCGCGCTCCGCCCCGGCCTGCTGCTGGGCGTGCTGGTGCGCATCATCCCGGTCTTCGCGCCCTTCTTCATGGCGCTGGTGCTCCTCCGGGTGGCCCGCACCACCCGCGACGGGGTCTTGCGGGGGGCCATCCTCGAGCTGCAGCGCCTGCGGCTGCTGGTGCAGCGGCGCCTCGTGGTGGCGCTGGTGGGGCCCCCCTCGTCGGGCAAAGACGCCGCGATCCTCGCCCTGTTCGGCCTCGACACGGGCAACGTCGATCCCGTGGCCGGCTCCACCAAGGCCGTCGCGTTGTTCACCGCGCCGGGCGACCCCCACATCCAGATCGTCAACACGCCCGGGCTCGGCGACGTGCTCACCGAGCTCACCCTCGAGACCCGCGAGATCCTCGATCAGGCCGACCTCTTCTTGTTCTTGGTCAACAGCCAGGGTGGCGTGCGCCAGCGCGAGCGCGACGAGTTCGCGCGGGTGCGGCAGCGCCAGAAGCCCACGCTGGTGCTGGTCAACAAGGTCGACACGCTCAAAGACGAAGACCGCCCGCGGTTTCTGGCGGACGTGGCCGCCAAGCTGCGGGTGGAGCCAGCCCAGGTGCTCGGGGTCGCGGTCGACCCGCTCCCGCAACTCTCCCCTGTGCCCATCGGCATCGACGCCGTTCATGCGTGGCTGTC
Organism: Myxococcota bacterium; assembly: GCA_040264415.1. GTDB lineage: Bacteria > Myxococcota_A > UBA796 > UBA796 > UBA2385 > M30B51. The sequence continues at coordinate 2,231 of JBDQIL010000214.1, read as the reverse complement.
GGCGCGGCTCGATGACCTGGGCCGCGACCCCGACGCCCTGCGCCAGCTCGGCTGACGGCCCCACAGGCCGGCGCGTCGCCGGCCTCTCACCGCGGTCGCAGGGCCGCGCCGAAGGGAGCCAGCTCCCCGTCATTCGTCGCGGGCCGGATCTCGAGCAGGCGGGCCAACAAGCTGTAGACGTGTACGTTGTCGGTCGCGGGCAGCCGGGCCCCAGGCAGGATGTGGGGCCCGCGGGCCACGAACAAGCCATGCATGTCGGCGTCGGCGGGGCTGTAGCCGTGGGTGCCCCGGAAGCTGCCCGCGCCCCAGTCGGCGCTGGTCAGGGTCCAGCCGACATCGGCGATGCAGTGCACCGGCGCCACGCGGCGCCCCACGGAGAAGTGAAGCTCGGGGGGGAGATCGGCGCGGGCCGCGCACAGCGCGTGGGGCAGGGCCTGCAGGCCGGCCACGATGGCGTCGGTCTCGCTGGCCTCCATCGGCCAGATGCTCATCCACGGGCCCCAGCTGTGCACCCAGACGCGGTCGAGGTCGAGGTGCTCGTCCACCACGATCAGCCGATCGTCGGACAGCGCGGTCATTCCGTGGTCGCTCACCACCACGAGGTCGGTGGTGTCGAGCTGCCCGCGGGCCTCGAGCCCGGCCACCAGCTCGGCCAGCACGGCGTCCACCTGCTCGATGGCCTCGGTGACGTAGTCGTGGTCGGGACCATAGGAGTGGGCGGAGTGGTCGGGCTCGTTGAAGTACAGGGTGACCAGGCGCGGCGCGTCGGTGGGCTGGTCGAGCCAGTACAGCACCCGCTCGACCCGGTCGGAGAAGGGGATCGAGCCGTCGTAGGGCACCGCGTAGGTGGCCGAGATGCCGTGGGTCCACTGCACCTCGGAGCCCACCCAGAACATCGTGCCGGCGGTCACGCCCTGGCGCTCGGCGGTGATCCAGATGGGCTCGCCGCCCCACCAGCGGGGGTCTTGGTTGTCTCGGCTGTCGAACATGTCGAAGGTCTCGCGCAGGTCGGGCGCGTAGAACGAGTTGTCGACGATGCCGTGGTTCTCGGGCCACAGGCCGGTGGCCAACGTGTAGTGGTTGGGGAAGGTCTTGGTGGGGAAGGCCGGCACCAGGGCCTCGGCGTGGGCGCCCTCGGCGACGAGGCGGTCGAGGGTCGGGGTCTCGGCGCGGTCGAGGTAGTCCCACCGAAAGCCGTCGAGCGAGACCAGCACCACGACGCTCTCGGTCAGCGCGTAGGGGTCGTCGGCGTAGGGGCTGGGGGCCACGGCGGTGTCGTCGAGGCGCGCCGGCGTCACGCCGTCGCCCACCACCGCGGCGGGCTCGCAGGCCCCGAGCGACGAGACGAGCAGGGCGGCATGCAGGGGGAGGGGGGCGGTCCAGCGCATGCCCCGACCGTACCGCCGCCCCGCCCGGTCGGCCACACCGGTCCCGGGCGCGGGGTCATCCGCCGGCGTCCCCCAGACACAGGTGGATGTGGTCGTCGTGCCCGCGCGCGGGCTCGGCTCCGGCCGCCGGGTCGTTGAACAGCAGGCGGCGGGTCTCCGGGCGGGCCTGGGCGAAGGCGACGAAGGCCGCTGTGAGCGCGGCGTGGTAGCGATGTCCCCGGCCCGGGCGGTCGTCGGGGCGGTCCCAGAAGGCCTCGTAGCGGCTGCCGTCGTCGCGAAAGAGCCGCAGGTCGACGCAGTCGCCGGCCGCGTGGTCGCGGTGCCCCAGGGGGTCGGGGGCGGCGGCGCGGTACCACGACAGGTCACCCACCTGCAGCAGGCAGTGGGCGGGATCCACCCCCGGGAGCGTGGCGCACCGGTCGCGCCAGTCGGCCGCCAGCGTGCCCAAGGCCACCACGAAGGCGGGGGTGCCCCAGCGATCGGAGCCCTGCGCGTCGCTGCCCAGGAAGTGGCTCCAAGCGCCCTGGGGGCCCCTGGCCTCGGTGACCTTCTCTCTGCGGGCGGGCGTGTCGAGGCCCTCGGCGGCGGCGAGGGCGTCGCGGGCGGCCGGGTCGAGCTCGGCGGCCATCGGCAGGGCCACCCGGCCCCAGGCGTTCACCCACACCGCCCCGGGCGGGAGATCGCCCACCCGCGGCTCGAGGGAGGCGCGCACCGCGGCGGCCGTGGCGCGGCGCGCAGCGGTCGAGGGCACGGCGCCGGCCAGCGCGGCGTCTGGGTGCCAGCGGCCGTCTGCGGCGCGGGCCCCCTGGGCGGCACAGTCGCCGCCATCGATCAGGTCGAGGG
>JBDQIL010000213.1:0-6813 GCA_040264415.1 Myxococcota bacterium | reverse complement strand
TCTTGCAGCGCGAGCGGCTGGAGGCCGATCGGAAGCGCATCGCCGCCAACGGCGAGCGAGACGCGCAGCAGGCCCTCGCCCAGTCGCTGTCGCCCGAGATCATCGAGTGGAACCGAATCGAGGCCTTCCGCGCCCTCGCGCTGCAAGACGAACTCCATCCTCTGGGCGTCCTGCTCGGCGGACAGCTTCGCCTCCACCGCCGAGTACAGACCCGGCGGCAAGGTGATGCTCTTCATCAACACCGCCTCGACGTGGAAGCCGCGGGCCTGCAGCGTGTCCTCCATCCGCGCCTCGATCTCCTGCTCGATCGCCGCGCGGCTGCCGCTGTGCATGTCCTTGGCCATGTACCGGGCGGCCACATCCGCCGACGCGCTGCGGAACGCGGTCAGGATCACCGCGTCTTCGTAGTCGGGGCCGATGGTGGCCAGCACCTGGGGCGCGTCCTCGGCGACCACGCGGTACAAGATGGAGATCTCACTGCGCACGTTCAGCCCCTCCCGGCTCGGCAGGTCGAGGGCCATCTCCAGGTTCACCGTGCGCACGGGCACCCGCAGGATGCGCGTGACGAAGGGGTTGTAGAGCTGGGCGCCCGGCGCGATCGGCGCGTCGTCGATCCGGCCGAGGGTCTGCTTCACGCCGACTTCGCCTTGGCGAACGGTCGCGCAGCCGCTGAGGGTGGCCAGCGCCCCCACCACCCACAGCGACGACATCCGAGAGAAGGGACCTGGCATGAGACCTCCCACGCGGGCGAGGGGCTTCGAGGCTGGCCCGCGCGCCAGAATCGAAGGGTTGTCGGCTGGTTCTGGTCGATTGACCGTCCCCGCCGCCGCACACCCCTCCCCTACCCGTGCGGTCCCCACCGGAGAATCGGATAATAGTTCGCACACAGTTTGAACATACCGAACACCCGGTCCGCCGCCCTCAACCCAGGTCGAGGCCCCGGCTGCGCATCCACGCCCGCACCTTGTCGTCTGGGTAGGCCCCCGCGCTGCGCCAGTTGCAGCGCGGGCAGAGGGGCCCGCTCTCGTCGAAGCGCCCCTCGACGTGGGCGAGGCGCCAGGCGTTGATGGTCTCTCCGTTCCAGAGCGCGCCGAGGCTCTGCTCGGCGAGGTTTCCCAGCTTGTTCTCCATGTGCTCGTCGAGGCAGCAGGTGGTGAGGCTGCCGTCGACGTGCACCATCGGCGTGTTCCAGAGACCTGCGCAGGGGGGCCGTTCGCTCACTTCGCCCCCCGCTCGAAGGGCACCCACGCGCCCTCCACCAGCCGCTCGTGCGGGGTGTAGTGGGCCTTGTAGAGCAGGTGCTGGCAGTCCTCGACGAAGAGCCCGAGGTAGTGAAAGCGGCCGCCCTGGCTGCGCAGCCATGCCACCTCCATCAGCACCGAGAAGGTGCCCAGGCTGCGCCGGGCCTCGTCGGGGTCGAAGTAGAAGTACACGCTGGACGTGTCGCGCTTGCCCATGTCGAGGATGCCCACCCCGAGGAGCTTGTCGTCTACGCGGTAGCGCATCTCGAGGGTGCGGGTGCACGACTGCACGAACCACCCCTCGTAGCCCCGACGCGTCATGGACTCTTCGTTGCGCGACAGCCCGCGCTCGAGCTTGTGGCGGTTGTACAGGGCGAGCTTCTCTTCGGAGAAGGTGGCCACGCCGGTCTCGACCGACACGTCGGCGTTGCGCTTCCAGACGCGCTTCTGCGACTTGGTGGGCGCGAATCGGTCGACCGGGATGCGGATGGGCTCGCAGGCCGAGCAGTCGGGGCACCGGGTGCGGTAGAGCATGCGGCCCACCCGGCGGTCGCCGCCGGCGAGCGAGGCGTCGAAGTCGGTGGGCGCGATGGTGCGGAACTGCCACCGCAACGGCATCCGCGCGCGCTCCCCGTCGAGGTAGGGGCACGGCTCGACCTCGTCATGTACGACCTGCTCGCGAACCTGCATGCCTTGGTATGCTCCGATGCCGGCAACGGTAGAGGAGGCGGATGCCCATCCACGTCGCTATCCACGAACGGGTCGGGGCGCTCACCCTCGACCGACCTCGCAAGGCCCACGCCTACGATACCCCGCACCTGCGCGCGCTGGCTGCGGGCCTCGCGCAGCTCGTCGCCGACGGCGCGGTGGCCGTGGTGATCGGCTCGACGGGCGACGGCGCCTTCTGTGGCGGGGCCGACCTCGACGCGCTCACGGGCAAGGGGCCGCTCGACGCGCTCGATCTGCTCAGCCAGCGAGTCTTCGATGAGATCGCCCGCGCCCCGGTGGTCACCATCGCGGCGCTCCACGGCGCCGCGGTCGCCGGCGGGTGCGAGCTGGCCCTCGCCTGCGATCTGCGCGTGGTCGGCCCCAAGGCGCGCTTCACGCTGCCCGAGACCCGCCTGGGGCTCATCCCCGCCGCGGGCGGCTGCACCCGCCTGCCGCGCCTGGTGGGCCCCAGCGTCGCCAAGCAGGTGATCCTCGCGGGCCGCAGCCTGAGCGCCGAGGACGCGGCGCGCTTCGGCCTCGCCATCGGCCCGGTGGACGACGCCCGCGCCGAAGCCCGCGCGCTCGCCGAGCGGGTGGTCGCCCACCACGACCCGGTCGCGCTGCGCCTCGCCAAGGGGGTGATCGACGCCGACGACGACCAGGCCAGCCTGCAGGCCGAGCGCGACGCGGGCCGCTCCTGACGCGACCCACCAAGGGCCTTACACTGCTAGGGCGGAGCCTCCATGCAGCGTCACCCTCGCATCTTGTCGGTCGGGACCGCCCACCCACCGCACCGATACACCCAGCGCGAGGTCATCGACCGTTTCCACGTCGAGAGCCCGCTCATCCAGCGCATCTTTACGGCGTCGCACATCCAGACGCGGCACCTCTACCTGCCCGAGCCCGACGACAACGGCGTCCCGCAGGAGACCCAAGAGCAGCTGCTGGCCAAGCACCGCCGCGGCGCGCTCGAGATGGCGTCTCAGGCCATCCCGGCCGCCCTCGAGCCCCTCGGGCTCACCGCCGCGGACGTCGACTACCTGTGCGTGATCTCGTCGTCGGGCTTCATGCTGCCGGGCCTGACGGCCATGTTCATCAAGCACCTGGGCTTCCGCACCGACTGCCACCGGGTCGATGTGGTGGGCATGGGCTGCAACGCCGGCCTCAACGGGCTCAACCCCGTGAGCGCCTGGGCCGCCGCCAACCCCGGCAAGATCGCGCTGATGGTCTGCTGCGAGGTCAACTCGGCGCTCTACGTCTTCGACGAGCGCGTCAACACCGGCGTGGTCAACAGCCTCTTCGGCGACGGCTGCGCGGCGGCGGTGCTCCGCGCCGACCCGGTCGACGAGAAGCGCTTGGCGCCCAGGATCCTGGCCTTCCAGTCCCACATCATCCCAGAGACCTGGGACGCCATGCACTACCGCTGGGAGCCCGCCCACGGCAAGTTCGCCTTCCAGCTCGCCCGCGACGTGCCATATGTGCTGGGCACCCACGCCGAGACGCCGGTGACCGCCCTGCTCGACCGCCACGGGCTGAAGGTGCGACACATCCAGCACTGGCTGGTGCACTCGGGCGGCAAGAAGGTGGTCGACGCCATCAAGTATACCGTTGGTATCACCGCCTTCGACGTGCGACACACCGTGGGCGTGCTCCGCGACTGCGGCAACCTCGGCTCGGGCAGCTTCCTCTTCAGCTTCCAGCGGCTGATGGCGGAGGGCCGCGTGCGCCGGGGCGACTTCGGCGTGATGATGACCATGGGGCCCGGCTCGACCATCGAGACCGCCCTGCTGCGCTGGTGACCCACGCCCTGCGGGGCGCCCAAGGAGGCCCATGAAGCCGCTCGAGACCCTGACCTACGCCGAAGACGGCCCCGTCGCCCGCGTCGGCTTCTGCCGCGACCGCATCAACATGGCCATGGTGCGAGAGCTCACCGCGGTCTGCGACCACCTCGAAGACGAGAGCGGCTGCACCATCGTGGTCTTCGAGGGGGCGAGCGACTGCTTCCTGCGCGGCATCGACTTCCGCGACTTCCGCCCCAATCAGCCCATGGACATCCACGGCTTCTCGAAGTGGGAGAAGTGCTGCGTGCGGATCGAGCGGCTGCGGATGGCGACCGTCGCGGCCCTCGACGGCGCGGCGATCGGCGGCGGCGCCCAGCTCGCGCTGGTCTGCGACGCCCGGGTGGCCTCGCCACAGGCCGTCCTGCAGTTCGACGAGGTGCACCACGGCTTCTTGCCCGGCATGGCGACCTTCCGGCTGGCCAAGTCGGTGGGCCTCAACCGGGCCAAGCGGCTGGTGATGCAGTGCCCCGAGGTCTCCGCCACCGAGGCGGTGCAGATGGGCATCCTCGACGAGGTGGACGCCGACCTGGCCGCCGCGGTGCAGCGGGCCATCGACGGCTTCGGGCCGGTGCACGTGGTCGCCATCCAGCTGGCCCGCCGGCTGCTCAACGAGAGCTTCGGCGCCGAGTTCGAAGACGCCATCGGCCACTTCCTGGCCGCCCAGCACCGCGCCATCTCGCAGACCGCCTTCCTCGACGCGGTCGCCGACGCCCACAAGCAAGGCGACGCGTGAGCGGCTCCGTCTCCCAGCAGGCCGCTGAGGCCGCCCGCGACGTGCGGCCGCTCGAGGTCCCGCCCGACGTGATGTCGCGGATCCGGGCCATGCAGTTCCACGACGCCGAGGCGGTCGCCGCGCTGCACCACGCGGCCATGGGCCGCAGCCTGTGGGCCCGGCTGGGCCTCGGCTTCCTGACCGAGCTGTACCGAGCGCTCGTCAACACGCCCGGCTTCTTGGCCTTCGTCTACCTCGAGGACGGCGCCGTGCGGGGCTTCATCGCTGGGAGCACCGATACGGACGCCATGCTGTCGCGGGCGCTGTCGAAGGCGTGGTTCCTGCTCGGGCCAGCGGCCCTGCCGCGCGCACTCGACCCGCGGGTGCTCCGCCACCTCGTGCAGACCGGTCGATACAAGCAGGTCTCCGACCAGGTGGCGCTCCCCGGCCCCGTGCTCGCCGAGAGCCTGTTCTGCTCCTTCTCCCCCGACCTCCGCGGCAAGCGGGTCGCGGGCGCCATCAACAAGGCGCTGTTCGACGACCTCGCCGCGCGCGGACACCGCTACGTCAAGGTGACCACCGAGACCGACAACGAGGGCGCCAACCGCCAGCTGCAGAGCTGGGGCTTCCTCGACTGCGGGCGCTTCCGGTTCTACGGCAAAGACATGGTGACGTACGTGCTCGACCTGGAGAGCAGCACGCGCGTGCAGCCGGTCGGGCGGCACCCCATGGTCGAGTGACGGGCGGGCGAGCCCGTCGTCACCGGCTGCCGCGCCTCGGGCGCGGTCCACAGACGAACGCTTGACCGCCGGTGGTTCCGGGCCGGCCGGACCGGCGCTACACTCTTCTTATGCGCGCGCCCCTGCCCCTCCTGATCCTCTCGCCGGCCCTGTGGGCGGCCTGCGCCGACGGCCCCGCGGCCGAGACCGGCGCCCCGCTTCCACCGCCGTGCACCGACTGCGCCCTCACCGACGCGCACAACTACAGCCTCACGTCCGAGATGGTCGGAGAGGTGGTGACGCTCAAGGCCCTCACCGACGCCACCATCGACTGGAGCGGTCTGACCGAGGACGTCCAGGGGCACGCGGTGCAGCCCACCGACGTGACGCAGGTGCTGCTGGTCGCCTTCGCTGAGCTCCCCCCCGAGGCGGTCATGGACGGGATCGCCCGCGACCAGCTCACCCAGAGCGAAGTGGCGATCTACGTCATCTGTGAGCCAGAGGGCGCCACGCGCTGCGACCTCTCCGACTTCGGGATCCTCAGCAGCACCTTCGACGTCGAGCAGTACTTCCTACCCAGCGTGCAGACCTGGATGGTGGTGCCCACCCGCCCCGGCCAGCAAGGCGGCTTCAGCTTCCTCTTCCTCCAGGCCGATGAAGACGCCACCGCCACGACCGCCACCATCACCAACACCTCGGCCAGCCTCGAGGTCGACGTCGACTTGGCCTCGGCCGTGCCCTTGGTGGTGCCCGCCGGAGAGCCGGCGATCCAGCTGGACTGGAGCGACCTCAAGACCGACGGCCTCGGAAACGCCATGGAGGCGCGCACCATCGACCAGCTGTGGGTGGCCCGCTACGACCGGCCCATCTCGTCTCTCGAGGGCGCCATCTTCGACCTCGAGCGCGACGCGCTCGAGCTGTACACCCTCGACCTGACCGGGGGCACCAGCGCCGCGCTCGCCGACCTCCAGGGCGACACGCCCTTCACCGGCGTCACCGCCGACAGCACGTGGCTGCTGGCCCTGCGGTGCTCCACGTGTACGCACCCCGCCCCCCGCTTCATGGCCACCCTCGTGGCAGACGACGGCGCGTGACCGGCGCCCTCCCCCTGCGGGTGATGTCCACCGGCCGCTACGAGCCCCCCGACGTCGAGACCGCCGACGACCTCGCGCCACAGCTGGGTCGGACCGCCGACTGGATCCGCAGCCGCACCGGGGTGGCCGAGCGCCGCATCTCCCGCATCGATGTGGCCGAGATGGCCGCCATCGCCGCCCGAGACGCCCTCGGCGAGGGGGCACCGCCCGACCTGGTCATCAACTGCGGCCTGTCTCCCGCCCAGCTCATCCCCGACACCAGCGCCTTCGTCAGCCGGGCCATGGGGTGGTCGGGCATCCCCGGCTTCTCCGTGCACGCCACCTGCTTGGGCTTCTTGGTGGGCCTGCACACCGCGTCGGCCCTCCTGCACGCGGGCGCCTACCGGCGCATCCTGCTGGTGGCCGCCGAGCGGGGCACCCAGTGCCGAGATCTCGACGACCCCGAGAGCGGCGCGCTGATCGGCGATGGCGCCGCCGCAGCGGTGGTCGAGGCCGATC
>JBDQIL010000212.1:0-6815 GCA_040264415.1 Myxococcota bacterium | reverse complement strand
GCGGGGGCTGGCCGCCAACCACCCCAGCTTCACCTACCTGGCCGACCGCCTCGACCTGTCGATCTCCGCCTTCGACCTCGACCCGGTACGGCCGCGACGCGGTGGGCGGCGGGCCGGGCAGCGCGGTCGGCCTCGCCCTGGGCCCCTGGGTGCGCCCAGACGCGGCCGTGCTCGCCGGCGTGGTGGGCCTGTGGCACGGGGTGCGGCGGGGGCCGGTCTTCACGCGGGCTGCGGCTCGGTCGGCGGGGGTCGTGGTGGCGTCGGCCGGGGCGCTGGTGGCCACCAAGCTCTGGCTGTTCGGCGCCGTCCTCCCCCTCACCTTCCACACCAAGACCGCGGGCGACCGGGCCGATCGCGGCGCGGCCTACCTCGAGGCCTTCCTCACCACCCCGCGCGGACTGCTGCCGGGCTTGCTGCTCGCGGGCGTGGGCGTGGGGCTGTTCTGGGCGATCCGCCGCGACGACCGCGGGCTGCCGGCGCTGGTGGCGCTCACCTGGCTCGCCATGGTCGGTCTGGTGGGCGGCGACTTCATGGCCGACTTTCGGCTGCTCGTGCCCGCCTGGCCGGCCCTGTGTGCGGGGCTGGCGCTGCTGGCCGAGGCGGCCCTCGCCGCCGCCCGTCGGGCGCGCCTCGAGGGCGTGGGCGCGGCGGCGGTGACCGTCGTCGTGGGCGCCGCCCTGTGGGCGCCGGCCCAGGTCGCCCGCATCGACCAGCTCAACCGGGTGGCGGGTCCCAACGACGCCCTGCCCCAGGTCTCCTCCACCAAGTCGGCTCCCCTGTGGGCGCCGTGGCGAACCGACGGCTGGGACGACGGGCTCGAGGGCCGCATGCCCTACCCAGCCGCGTGGGCGCTGGCGCATGCCCCCGACGGCGCGGCGGTCTCCTACACCGACATCGGGCTGCTGGGCTGGGTGGTGCCGCAGGTGGTGGTCATCGACCAGCTGGGGCTCACCGACCCCGTGATGGCCGGCCGGGTGCCCGGCCGCGCGCCGTGGCCCTACCTCTCGGAGCGCCTCGACTGGATGATCATCGACACCGAGGGGGGCACCTGGGGCCGGTACCGTGATCGCCTCGCGGCCGACGGCTGGCGGGCCCTCGGCGGCTGCGAGTCGATCTGGGTGCTGGCGAACCCGGCATCGACCGCTGGCGCCGCGTCGGTCGAGGTGGTCGCGGCCCGCATCGACGACCTGCTGGCCCGGTCCCCCCACCACCGCGAGCTGCACGCCGCGGTGGCCACCGAGCTGCTCCTCGTGGACGGCGCCGAGCCGCTGCTCAAGGCCACGCTCGACCGCCTCGACGCGCTGCACGGCGACGGCTGGTGGCCCGGCGGTCGAAGCCGCCGGCGGTGCGGCCGCAACGGCTCGTGGGCCGATGAGACGGTGATGGTCGAGCCCGACCGCTGGCCCGCCCCGCTCGCCTACAACGGCAAGGTGGACGACCCCATGCAGGTCGCCGCCGACCCCTACGAGGAGCGGCAGGCCCTGCTGCGGGTCGAGTGCGCCGCCGCCCGCGAGGCCGCCCGCGCCGGATGGGAGGCCGCTGCGGCGGCGTGGACCGACGCCCCCGGCGCCGCCAGCCACCCGCCCCGTCGCCTGGCGCGCCGGGCCGCGGGGCAGGTGGTGCTCGCCGCCGGCGGGCTGTCGCTCGCCCGAGAGGCCGCCGCCGCGGCCGAGGCCGCGGGCGATCCACCCGCTGCGGTCGAGGCCTCACGGGCCGCGCTGGCGGCCACCGAGGCCGCCGTGGCGCCGTGCGCTGCCCTCGATCCCGCCGAGTAGGCGCGATCAGCCGGCGGTGCCGAAGCGCTCCTCCATCGCCTCGACGTCCTCCGCCGGGATCTTGTCGATGACCGGGGGGATGACGGTGAAGGGCCGGCCGGCCGCGAGCCCGTCGAGGGCCGTCAGCGAGGCGGCGGTGGGCAGCGGCTCATCCTGCAGATCAAAGGTGCTGAGCAGCTTCTGCGAGATGTCGGGCATGACCGGCGACGACGCCACCGCGTAGAGGTGGATGAGGTTCATGCAGGCCCGGATGATGACCGCGGCGCGCTCGGGGTCGGTCTTGATGGCCTTCCAGGGCGCTTGATCGTTGATGTAGCCGTTGCCGAGGGTCCAGAGCCGGCGCAGCTCGCGCATGGCGGCCCGGAACTCGAGGGCGTGAAGGCAGCGCTCGTATTCGGCCACCGACGCGGTGACCTCGGCCACCAAGGCGGCCTCGGCGGGTCCCGGCTCGCCGCCCTCGGGCAGCGCGTCGCCGAACTTCGACTGGGTGAACTTGAGCACCCGGTTGACGAAGTTGCCCAGCACGCCAGCGAGGTCTTTGTTGACCGTGCCGGCGAAGAGCTCCCAGGTGAAGGTGCTGTCGCTCGACTCGGGGATGGCCGCCATCAGCACGTAGCGCCAGTAGTCGGGCGGGTAGAGCTCGAGCGCGGCGTCGGTGAAGACCCCGCGACCCTGCGAGGTGGAGAACTTGCCGCCGTAGTAGTCGAGCCAGTGAAAGCCCTTGATGACGTCGGCGAGCTTCCAGGGCTCGCCTGCGCCCATGAGCATCGCGGGGAACATCACGGTGTGGAAGGGCAGGTTGTCTTTGCCCATGAACTGCGTGTACCGCACGTCGTCGCGCGCCGCGTCGCCCAGCCACCACCGCTCCCAGCCGTCGGGGTCGCCGCTCGCCTCGGCCCGCTCGGCGGTGGCCGCGATGTAGCCGATGGGCGCGTCGAACCAGACGTAGAAGCGCAGGTCGAGGTCTTCGTAGCTGGGCACCTGCACGCCCCACTTCAGGTTGCGGGTGATGCAGCGATCCTGGAGGCCCTCGGTGAGCCACTTGCGGGCGATCTGCACGCTGAGGTCGGGCCAGCCCTGTTGATCGTCCACCCACGCGCCCACCTGCTCGCCCAGGGCGGTGAGCCTCAAGAACAGGTGCTCGGTCGAGCGCACCTCGAGGTTGGTCGCGCCCGACAGGGTGCTGCGGGGGTCGATGAGATCGGTGGGGTCGAGCAGCTTGGTGCAGCTCTCGCACTGGTCGCCGCGGGCGTTGACGTTGCCGCAGTGGGGGCAGGTGCCGGTGACGAAGCGGTCGGCCAGGTACCGCTCGTCGTCGATGCTGTAGATCTGCTCGATGCTCTTGCGATCGATGTAGCCGCCGCGATCGAGGCCCTCGAAGATGCGCTGGGTGAGCCGGTGGTTCGGGGCCCGGCTGGTGCGGCCGAACCAGTCGAACGACACGCCGAAGCGGCGGTAGATGTCGGCCTGCAGGTCGTGCTGGGCGTCGCAGAAGGCCTCGACCGGCTGGCCCGCCTTCTCGGCGGCGATCTCGGCCGGCGCGCCGTGCTCGTCGGTGCCGCAGATGTACAGCACATCTTCGCCCTGCTGCCGCAAGAAGCGGGCGTAGACATCGGCCGGGAGCATCGAGCCCACGAGGTTGCCCAGGTGCTTGATGCCGTTGATGTAGGGAAGACCAGCGGTGATGAGGTGTCGCATGGGGCGGGAGCTATCCGTCCACCTTCGGGCGGGCCATGTCGCCCCGCGGGCGCGCCGCTGAGGCCGCCGTTTACAGTGGTCCGATCGTCGCCACGGGCAGTCCCATGCTATGGAGGTACCCTTCGAGTGGCGCGTTCGCCGCCTGGCCGACTCCCAACCCGCTCGTCCTCGCACCCCCTTGGAGCCTTGACGATGAACAAGACCTTCCTGCCGCTTGCCCTGCTGGCCCTCGCCCCCACCGCCGCGTACTCGGCGAACGTGCCCAAGGCCGTCTACCAGCTGAAGCTGGACGAGTACAACATCAACACGGTGGACTACAGCTTCCCGAGCGGCCTCCGGGTGCTCTTCCAGGAAGACCACACCCAGCCCATCGTGTCGGTCACCAACTGGTTCGACCGGGGCTCGGTGGCCGACGGCTCCAACGCCGACGGCGAGAGCACCGAGGGCATCGCCCACGCGGTCGAGCACCTCGCATTCCGCGCCAAGCACGGTGACCTGCCCAAGAACTGGGACGTCATCAACCAGCTGGGCGGCGTGCTCAACGCGTCCACCAGCCGCGAGTGGACCAACTACATGACCATCGCCCCGGTCGACGCCGCGGTGCCGCTGCTGCGCATCGAGGCGCTGCGCATGGAAGACGGCGTGGCGGGTGTCACCGAAGCCGACGTGCAGGCCGAGAAGAGCATCGTGAGGAACGAGCTGCGCATGGGCTACGAGTCGGGCGCCAACGGCTCGGCGGCCATCCGCACGGCCTTCGTGCACGTGCCCAAGCTGCTGTACCCGGACGGCCACCCGTACCGAAACACCACCATCGGCAGCCACGACACCATCGCGAACATCGATCTCGACAGCGTGCAGCGGTACGTGCGCGAGAACTACCGCCCCGAGTTCGCCACCATCGCCATGGTGGGTGACTTCGACCTGTCCGAGGGCCAGGGCTTCAACATGATCCTCGACGCCTTCAAGGGTGTCGAGAACCTGCTGATGGCTGATGAAGACGCCGCCAAGTACAAGGCCATCACCGACCCGGTCGAGCGCGAGCAGTACTTCGCCACCTGGTTCGAAGAGACCCTGGTGCCCCACATGCAGGGCGCCGCGCAGAAGATGCCCGAGCCCCGGGTGGACTGCGCCAACAAGGTCGAGCCGCCCATGGAGCTCGCCTCCCGCGAGGTCATCAAGGTCAAGGGCATGGTCGACAACGCGACCGTCATCGCCGCGTGGGCGCTGCCGTCCGGGTACTGCCCCGACGACGTCAACATGAACATCGCGGCCAACATGCTGGGCAACTACATCGGGCGAACGCTCGATCCCAGCTATGACCCGCTCAGCCAGGAGCAAGAGATCGAGGGCTTCGGCTGCTTCGTGGACGCCGACAAGCGCGGCTCGGTGCTCATGTGCATGGTGGAGAAGGGCTCGCTGTCGAAAGACTCGCCCGACCGCCTGCTCGACAAGGTCGCCGACGCCCTCTACCTGCAGACCCAGCCCATCGACGCGGTCTTCAAGCCCTTCTACGACCAGAACATCCAGGCCTCGAAGCTCTACGCGATGTCGGACGTGCTCAGCCAGACCGACAACATCGCGTCGCTCTACGGCCGCTCGTTCTTCGTCAGCCAGCACGCCCACTACACGGGCAGCCCGCGGTTCTTCTCCGACACCATGACCTCGTACAACACGATGGACATGGAGGAGGCCCGCCGCCTCGCCGGCAAGTACATCACGCGCGACCGCATGGCCCGCATGGTCATCGAGCCCATCGACGAAGAGGAGCGCGAGCGCCTCGAGGCCGGCGCCAGCGAGGCCGACAAGGACAACAACGTCGCCGGTGAGCACCGCGCCAAGGACGACCAGAGCCGCCAGCTCTTCGACCCCGAGCTGCTCACCCCCGAGGCCATTCAGGGCGTCACGGTGGTGCCCGACCTGTCGAAGGCGAAGATCTTCAAGCTCGACAACGGCCTCGAGGTCGTGGTCATGAACCACGGCGAGGCTCCGCTCGTGAAGGCCGGCCTGCAGGTCTGGGGCAGCGACGAGGCGGCGCCCGCGCTGGGCCTCGACTGGTTCGCCCACGACATGTTCCGCTCGGCGACCACGTCGAACTCCAACATGACCGAGATGCCGCTGGCCGTGGCCGGTCGGGTGGGTCGCAGCGACAACTCCATCTACGCCTCGGGATCGTCGGGCAACCTCGACGCGCTGCTGCACAAGATGCGCTGGCACCTCGAAGACTACGACTGGACCATGGCCGAGAAGAGCGGCTGGATCCGGTCGAAGAGCGGGTCGGGCCAGTCGGCCGGCAAGAAGCCCGAGACCTGGGCCACCCGCCTGCGCAACGAGCGGCTGTTCCCCGACCACCCCTACGGCAAGTGGCTCGAGCCCAGCGACTACGAAGCCATGAAGGGCTGGGGCAGCGACGACGTGAAGGAGTGGATCTACACCAAGTGGCAGCCGGCGAACGCGCGGCTGGTCGTGGTGGGCAAGATCGACGTGGACGAGGCCGAAGACCTCGCCCGTGAGTACTTCGGGCCCTGGACCTACCGGGGCTCTGGTGAGCCTGGCAAGGTCGAGGCGCCGCCCAAGCCCACGGCTCAGCCCGACCGGCAGGTGCTGCTCTTCGACAAGCCCATCGCCACGCAGTCGAAGGTGCAGCTCTCCTGCCAGCTCGACTTCGACGGTCCGGTGGACGTGCCGAAGACCCAGGTGCTCGGCGAGCTGCTCAGCTTCCTCGCCTTCGAGCGCTTGCGCGAAGAGAAGGGCATCACCTACGGCGCCGTCGGCTTCCCGCGCCGGTACTGGGGCGGCTCCACCGAGCTCATCATCGCGTCGGTCATTCAGAACTCTGGCGTCGGCTTCGGCGTGCAGACCATGTTCGACCTGGTCGAAGAGGGCTCCAAGGGCGAGTACGACAACAACATGGTCAAGACCAACACCTGGAACGTGGCGCGCACCTCGGTGACCCGCATCCAGTCCGGCGACCAGATGCTGTCGGCGCTGCAGTCTCCCGAGCTGGGCGACATGGACAGCATCTCGAAGTACCCGGAGTACCTCGCCAGCGTCACGAAGGACGACCTCGCCGAGATCCTCAAGCCCTGCTACGGCCACGAGATCGTGACCATCGTGGGTCCGGTGGAGTCGGCCACGCCGCTGCTCGACGAGGCTGGCATCGCCTACGAGGTGGTGGACTGGGAAGACCTCTACACCCAGCAGCTGTCCAAGAAGGACCTCAAGAAGTACCTGAAGGCCAAGGCCAAGGAAGAGGCCGAGGCCAAGAAGGAGGGCTGAGCCCCGGCTTCGGCTGAAGCGCCCTGCCGGGCGGGTCCATCGGGCCCGCCCGGCTTGCGTTTTGGG
>JBDQIL010000211.1:0-6819 GCA_040264415.1 Myxococcota bacterium | reverse complement strand
GTGTGCCCACCCAGCGGGCGCAATCTGCCGTCGGGGAGGACACCACCAGCACGCCCTCCTGGGCGCCGATCGGCCGGAGGCGAGCCAGGAAGATGTCGATGGCGCCGCCCGACGACCTCGCAGGCGCCTGGTCCGCGGCGCTGGCCCACCTTCGCCGCTCTGGCGACGCGAACCGCGGCGCCATCGACATCTTCCTGGCTCGCCTCCGGCCGATCGGCGCCCAGGAGGGCGTGCTGGTGGTGTCCTCCCCGACGGCAGATTGCGCCCGCTGGGTGGGCACACACCTCCGCGGTGAGCTCGCGTCGATGGCCGACGCCATCGGCCTCCCCATCGGCCTGGTGACCCAGCCCACCGCTTGAGCCACCGGTCGCGCGGCCCGTCACGCGGCCCGCTCGCGTCTCCCCACCACCGCCCACCGTGCGCCCGCCATGACTCCGGTCTGGTGGGCGTTCTGCGTTGCTGGGGTCGCGCGGGCTGAGCGGCGGGCGGCGCCCGGTCAGGCGCCGAGGACGGGGGCGGGCGCTCCACCGGGGCATCGCAGGTGGCTCACGGGTAGCTCTCGGTACCGCGCGACCACCGGGGCGGACCCGCGGCGACGGAGCCCGGGGCCAGCGGGAGGGGCGAGGCCCCGCGTCGATCGCGACGACGTCGGCCCGTACCCCAGCACCACGGCGGGCCCCCATTCGGCCACAAGGACCGCCAGCACAACCGCAACGGTGATGGGCTGCCCGACGCCCGGTCCCCGGAGCACTGAACGGATGGACGGGATGACAGCGCGTCAGGTCCTGTGGAAAAGTCGAGTCCCGGCGCGGGGTCAAGACGTGCGTTCTCCACAGGGCGTGTCGCCTTGGCTGAGTCACCCTGAGCACCCGCCGGCCTCACCTTGGCTCTCCGCCAAGGAATTCCTGCACAGGTCTGCACAGGTCCGCACTTCCCCCCAGGGCCCCCCAGAGGGGGGGTCACAATCAGGGTCAGGCTCGGTTGATTCGGCCGATGGGGCAGGGGAGGTGTCTCGCCCTCCTGGGGTCCCCGCGGCGCCTTCTTGGAGGCCCATGCTCACGATCCCCCGGCCCGTCCGCACGCGTGCCCCCCGACCCCGCCTCCGTTTCGCGCGGTACCGCGGATCGTCGGGCCGGATCGCCTTCTCGTCCCGCGGCCCAGCGGCGGGCGACGAGCAGGCGACCAGCCACCAGGTGCTCGCTCACGTCGCGGCGGTGGCGGCCGCTGAGACTGCGGTCGAGGTGGTCCTGTCGAGCGGCGACAGCGCGGTGGGTCGGCTGGGCTTTCCGCTCCCCGGCTCCCGCCTGCTGCCCTTCTGGACCCTGGACGGTGCGCGGCTGCCCCCGCTCGGCGACGGGCGCGCCTGCCTCCGCTACGCCTTTGGCCGAGGCTGCTTCGAGGTCTACACCCGGGTGCGTGAGCGCTGGAGCGGGCTCGTGTGGCAGCTGCAGCTGCCGCGGGGCAGCTTGTCGGGCGGCGGCCGCTTGGCCCATCGCCACCCCCTCGCCGATTGGCGATTCGTGGCGAGCGCGATCGGCCCTGCCGAGATCTGCGATCTGTCGACCAGCGGCGTCTCGCTCACGGTCGCAGACGCCATCGCCCGCCCGGTCGGAGATGCGCTGATCGGGCTTGTCGAGGGTCCCGGTGAGGCGCCCATCCCCGCCCGATTGACCGTGCGCCGGGTCGAGGCGTCCTCGACGGGGCGAACCCGGATGGGATGCTCCTTCGACGGGCTCGGGTTCGACAACCTGCTACGGATAGCCCACGTGGTGCAGGCGCTGCACCGCGCCCCCGGAGGCCTGAGATCCACCCCGTGACCGAGTCCCCCCCATCTCCCACGCTGGTGCTGTGGGACGGCGCGTGTGGCTTCTGCCGCCGGTGTGTGGCCTGGATGGAGCGGCGCGACCGCGCGGGGCGCTTCCAGGCGCTGCCCTACCAAGAGGCGCCCTCGCCGCCGATGACCCCCGCGCTCGCCGAAGCCTGCGACCGGGCGGTCCACGTGCTGCTCCCCGACGGGCGACTGCTCCGGGCGGGCCGCGCGGTGCTGCACGTCCTCGGCCGTCTGGGGCTCCCGGGCACCCGGCTGCTGGCGCTCCCGCCCTTCATCTGGGGGGTCGAGCTCGCCTATTGGGTGGTGGCCCGCAATCGGCTGGCCTTCTCGCGCTGGTTCTTCCCGTGCGAAGACGGCGGGCCGACCTTCGGGCGCCGCGGTCCCGACGCCTGCGGTGACGCCAAGGCCTGAGCCCCTACGACAGCTTGTACCTCAGGCCCACCGCCTCCCCCTTGCGGGTGACGTCCAGCCACAGGCGGCGCTTCTTGCGGAGCTTTCGGTAGGCCACGAGCGCCTGGGCGATGTTGCGGACCGGCTTGCCGTTGACCTGGTGCACCACGTCGCCGTTCCGCAGGCCCGCCTCGTAGAGCACGCTGCCGCAGCGGATGTGCCGGATGCGGAAGCCATCGACCTTGCCCCGCTCGTCTTCGTGCCAGGCCACCGACGCGAGGCGCGCGGCCTCCTTCAGGTCGTCGGTGTAGTAGTCGACCAGGGCCCGCGCCACGCGGTACTGGCCTGCGCCGACCTCGTCGATGTCGGGGTTGTCGCCCTCGATACAGGAGCGCTTGCGGGAGCGCTTGGGCGCGGGCTCGCTCGCGGTCACGTGGGTCTCGCCGTCGAGTCGTGCCGCACGCCGGGCCTTCATCCGCTCCCGCAGGACGGCGCGGCGCTCGTTGTCTACGATGCGTCGCGGCGGGGCGGCGTCGAGCACGGGTTGGGCCTCCGGGGCAGCCGCTTGTGCCGGCGCCGCTGCGGCCGGCTCGGGCGTGGGCTCCGGGGCGGCTTCTGGGGCGGGCTCGGGCGTCGGCTCGGGCGCTCGGTCTGCCGCGCCGTCCGGCTCGCCGTGGCCCACCGCGAGCGAGAGGTGGGCCACGGTCACCGTCCGATCGGGCACCTCCGCCACCCGAACATCCGGGACCGACGCCACGATGGAGAGCAACCACGCCGGCACCAGAAAGGCGCCGAGCGACAGGGTCGCGGCGGTGGGGGCGTGCAGCAGTCGGGGGACGCGGCGCATCGGGCTCTCGGGGTTCGGTGGCGCTGGATCGACGCGCCGCCCCTGCGGTCCATTCAGTCGAACGCTGGATGGACATTGGGTGACGAACGGGGAGGGGGCGCCGGGTCGCGTTAGTCGCCCTGTCTGCGCTTCCTCCAGCCGTGGCGGTCCGCCGTGCTGTTCGACAACGTCGCCCTGCTCAACGTCTCCGCCGTCGATGCGCCTCACCGCATCGCGTCACGGGTCATCATGGCGCGCCTGCGGCCCACCCTCGACCAGCTGGGGATCCACCTCGATCTGTTGGGCGCGGTGGCCGGCATCCACGCCCGCCGCTTCTGGGACCGAGACGTGCAGCCCTCGGACGCCGCGGCCCTGGCCGGCCGCCGCGCGCTGCAGGCCTCCGGGGTCCCGGGCGAGGCCCTCGGCGTGCTCATCAACACCTCGGTCTGCCGCGACTGGATCGAGCCGAGCACCGCCGCCATCGCCCACGCCAAGCTGGGCCTCCCGCCCGACTGCCTCAACTTCGACGTGGGCAACGCCTGCCTGGCCTTCCTCACGGGCATGGAGATCGTGGGCAACATGATCGAGCGCGGTCAGGTGCAGTACGGCATGGTGGTCGATGGGGAGTCCAGCCGCTTCATCGTCGAGCAGACCGTGCGACGGCTGCTCCAGCCGGGCACCGATCTCGCCACGCTGCAGCGCAACTTCGCGTCACTCACGCTGGGCTCGGGCGCCGCCGCGGCGGTGCTCGGCCGGGCCGACGCGCACCCCGGAGCTCCGCGGTTCAAGGGCGCCGTCAACCAGGCCGCCACGCAGCATCACGGGCTGTGCCAGGGTCAGCCCGACCAGATGATCACGAACTCGGGCGAGCTGCTGGTGCGCGGGGTCGAGCTCGCGCAAGAGACCTGGGCGTCGGCCGAGGCGGAGCTGGGCTGGAAGCCCGACGAGATCGACAGCTTCTGCTTGCATCAGGTCAGCGGCGTGCACACGCGCCGCCTGTCCGACGCGCTGCACCTCGACCCGCAGCGCATCCCGAGCATCTACCCGGAATACGGCAATGTTGGCCCAGCCTCGGTGCCCATGGTGCTGGTGCGGGCGATCGAAGAGGGCCGCGTCGAGAAGGGCAGCCGCGTCGGCTTGCTCGGGATCGGCAGCGGCCTCAACTGCACGATGGCGGAGGTCCAGTGGTGACGCCCATCAACCCCACGCTCTACCCTTTTGACGGCCAGACCATGGACGTCGGCGGCCACCGCCTGCACTACCTCGATGAGGGCGCGGGCGATCCGGTCGTGATGGTGCACGGCAACCCCACCTGGAGCTTCTACTGGCGCAACCTGGTGCTCGGCCTGCGCGGCGACCACCGGTGCATCGTGCCCGACCACATCGGCTGCGGCTTGTCCGACAAGCCCGCGCTGGCCGACTATCCCTACACCCTCGAGCGCCGCATCGACGACCTCGAGGCGCTGGTCGACGGCCTCGGGCTCGACCAGCGGGTCACCCTCGTGGCCCACGACTGGGGTGGCATGATCGGCATGGGCATGGCCCACCGGCGCCCCGACCGCATCGCGCGGCTGGTGCTGATGAACACGGGCGCCTTCCCGCTGCCGGCGGCCAAGCCCATGCCCAAGCGCCTGTCGATCGTGCGCGACAGCCGGGTGGGCGCGGCGCTGGTCACCCGCTTCAACGCCTTCGCCCGCGGCGCGACCTTCATGGCGGTCGAGAAGAAGCTGCCGAAGGCCGTCGCAGACGCCTACTGCGCCCCGTACGACACGCCCGACAACCGCATCGCCACCCTGCGCTTCGTGCAGGACATCCCCCTGTCGGCCGAAGACCCCGGCTACGCCATCGTAGACGAGGTGAGCCGCGAGATGACCGCCCGCTTCGGCGACAAGCCCGCGCTGTTGGTGTGGGGGGCCAAGGACTGGGTCTTCGACGACCACTTCCTGCAGGGCTTTCAAGACCGGCTGCCGCAGGCCGAGACCCTGCGCTTTCCTGGTGGTGGCCACTACATCCTCGAAGACGAGACCGAGGCCGTGGTGGCCCGCGTTCGGGCCTTCCTGTCCGACCACCCGCTCGACCGTGAGTCCGCGTGAGCGAAGGTTCGACCTGCAACATCGCGGCCGCGCTCCCGCGTGTGGCGCGCGAGCAGCCGCACACCCTCGCGGTGGTCTATCCAGACGGCCGCGACGCCCGCGGCAAGGTCCGGTACACCCACTACACCTACGCGCAGCTCGATCACGACAGCGACCTGCTGGCCGCTGGCCTCGACGCGGTGGGCGTCGGGCGCGGGGTGCGGGCCGCCCTGATGGTCAAGCCGTCGCTCGAGTTCTTCGCGCTCACCTTCGCCATCTTCAAGGCCGGCGCGGTTCCGGTGCTGGTCGACCCCGGGCTGGGCGCCAAGAACGTCAAAGACTGCCTGACCCAGGCCGAGCCGGCCGCCTTCATCGGCGTGCCGGTCGCCCACGCCGCGCGCGTGGTGCTGGGCTGGGGCAAGGGCACCGTGAAGACGCTGATCACGGCCGGCGCGAAGTGGTTCTGGGGCGGACACGACCTCGAGCAGCTGCGGGCCCTGGGTCGCCAGCGGCTGGCCGACGGCTGGTCGCTCGCCGACACCCGGGCCGACGACGTCGCGGCAATCCTCTTCACCAGCGGCAGCACGGGACCGCCCAAGGGCGCGGTCTACACCCACGGCACCTTCACCGCCCAGATCGAGTGCATTCGCCGCACCTACGACATCCGACCGGGTGAGATCGACCTGCCCACCTTCCCGCTCTTCGCGCTCTTCGATCCCGCGCTGGGTATGACCACCATCGTGCCCGACATGGACTTCACCAAGCCGCGGGAGGCCGACCCGGCCAAGCTGGTCGAGGCCATCGAAGACTTCGGTGTGACCAACATGTTCGGCTCGCCCGCGCTGCTCGACACCCTGTCGCGCTACGGCGAGGCCGAGGGCCTGAAGCTCTCGTCGCTCAAGCGCGTGATCTCCGCGGGTGCGCCGGTTCACGCCTCGATCATCGAGCGGGTGATGGGCATGGTGGGCGACGACGCCCGGCTGCACACGCCCTACGGCGCCACGGAGAGCCTGCCCGTAGCGTCGATCGACAGCGAGACGCTGCTTCGCGACACCTGGGCCTTGTCCCACGAGGGCCGCGGGGTCTGCGTGGGCCACCCGGTGCCCGAGGCCGAGGTGCGGGTCATCGCCATCTCCGACGCGCCCATCGCCCGGTGGTCCGACGATCTCGCGCTTCCAGACGGCGAGATCGGCGAGATCGTGGTCAAGTCCCCCATGGTCACCCGGTCGTACATGAACCGGCCCGACCACACCGCCCTGGCCAAGATGGCCGACGGCGACGGCGACGACGCGCCGGTGCGACACCGCATGGGCGACCTCGGCTACTTCGACGCGCAGGGCCGGCTCTGGTTCTGCGGGCGAAAGGCGCACCGCGTCACCCTGGCCGACCAGACGCTCTTCACCGTGCCCTGTGAGTGCATCTTCAACGCCCACGCCGACGTGTTTCGCACGGCGCTGGTGGGCGTGGGCGCCCTCGGGGCGCAGCGTCCCGTGCTGGTGGTCGAGGTCGAGGCGGGGGTGTCAGCGACGGCCCACGACCGGATCCGAGACGAGCTGCGCGCCCTGGGGGCGAAGCACGACCAGACCGCGGGCATCCACGACCTCCTCTTCCATCCCGGCTTCCCGGTCGACATCCGCCACAACGCCAAGATCAATCGCCCGCAGCTGGCCGCGTGGGCGGCGGGGGCGCTGGCATGAGGG
>JBDQIL010000210.1:0-6827 GCA_040264415.1 Myxococcota bacterium | reverse complement strand
TCAGCGACCAAGAGGCCAAGCGCATGCGGGCGCCGGCCGTGGTGCAGGGGGTCGGCAACATCGCGGGCGGGCTGGGAGCCGCCTTCGTTGATGCGACCGAGGGCATGGCGGGGGCCGGCGCCGACCTGCGGCGCGAAGCAGCCCCTGCACCTGCCCGCGCGCCTGCCCCGAGCCAGACCGTGGCGCCTCCGGCCGCCGGCTTCGCGGCGCTCTTCGCGCGGGTGCAGGCCCAGAGCTTCGACCAAGACAAGGTGGCCCTGGCGCTGGCGGGCGGCGCCACCATGCGCATGACCACCCACCAGCTGCGCGCGCTGCTCGGCGAGCTGTCCTTCGACACCGACAAGGTCACCGTGGCGGTCGCGCTGCGACCCACCATCGGCGACCCCGAGAACGTCGAGGTGCTGATGTCGGCTTTCTCCTTCTCCACCGATCAAGACACCGTGCGCGCCGCCTACCGATAGGCGGCCGTGGGCGTCACAGCTTGAGCAGCGAGTCTTCGCCCACCGCGAACACCTCGTCGAGCTCCCAGGTCACGCCATCGACGTGCACCTGCCCAGAGACCTCGCCGTAGTACTGGTTGAAGTCGGTGTGCAGGAACCACGCCCAGTCGGACTGGTCGCGGCGGTGAAAGCGCGGCGAGAAGGTCAGGTCGACCCAGTCTCCGCTGCGATCCTCGGTAGACACCGTCCAATCCGAGGTGTCGCGCGCGTCGTTGGTGATCCGGTAGTCGAAGGTGACGTCGGGCACCTTCACGAGCAGGTCGTCCACCCAGACCGTGTACTTGAGCGACGCCACGGGCGGACGGGCCTGCTCCTGGTCTTTGGCCAGCTGCACCGAGATGGTGGCGGTGGCGCCCGTCTCCGGGTCGGTGGCGGGGCCCACCAGGCTCAGCCAGTTCCAGCTCTGCACGTGCATGCGGTGGCCCACCATGCGGTCCATGACGCCGAGCGAGCCGGGCTCGAGCTCGATGTCTTCGCCGTCGAGGGTGAGGGTGGCCTGCTCGACCTCCATGTTGACGTACCACTGCAGCCAGCCGTAGCCGTCGATGCTGCGGGTGGTCTGCACGAAGGGGTCTCCCAGCACGGGCACCGCGCGGCCCGAGAGGGCGACGCCGTCTGCGTTCACGTCGAACTCGAGCACGTCGTCGTCATCGACCGTGGCCCACGAGCCGTCGGCGGGGTTCGTGATGGCCGAGCTGGCCTTGTCGCGCTCGATGACGTTGTCGCCGAAGGTGTACTTGAGCGACTGGTTGACGAAGCGCTCCTCTTGCTTGTCTACGACCAGCAGCGCGGTGTTCGAGGCGCTGTTGAGATCGACGAGGTTGGCGATGACCAGGTAGCGCTCGCTGTCGAAGCTCCAGTGGATCCAGCCCTGCAGCTGGCCGTCGGGGCCCGACGAGTCTTCGGGGTTGATGCGGCCGTCCCAGGTGTCCCACCAGCCACCGACGTAGTTGCCGTCGCTGTCGACCATCGCTGCGGGCGACTCGCGCCGCTCGAGGTACCGGTCGATGGAGGTGTCGACCTCCCAGTCGGTGCAGCCGGACAGGGCGCCCATCGTGGCCAAGGTCAGGGTGAGGATGCGCATTAGAAGCTCCATCCGCCGGAGAGGCGCGGGCCCAGGCCCAGGGCGGGCGCGGGCGCGAAGAAGGCCTGGGCCTCGGCGCGCAAGAAGCCGCGATCGCCCAGCCCCCATTCGGCTCCGCCCGTGGCCACGAAGAAGGGGAGCACCGGCAGCAGCCCGCTGAAGAAGAGGCCTTCGGCGCCGATGCTGGCGACCCCGCGCGTGGTGGCCGCGCGGTCGCCGAAGAGGTGGGCGTAGCTCAGCCGCACGCCCGCGACGTTCTGGGGCACCTTGTAGGAGATGAGCATCCGGTCGAGCAGCTCGACCTGCAGCCCGGCATGGCGCCCGTGCATCGACCACCACCCGCCGCCAGCGGCGCCGGCAGCCGTGATGTCGGTCTTCCAGCCGTACGAGGCGTTGCCGGAGGCGGCGAGGCCCAGGCGGTGCTCGAGCGGAACCTTGGCGCCGGCGGCGCCTGCGAACAGCAGCCCCGCGGCGAGGCCGATGACGCGCTTCATGGACAACCCCATGGGATGTGACGGTGGCTTCATATCCGCTCTGGGGAGCCACCGGACCGCGCCAGATCAGGTTTCAGGCCGGTTGCGGCCCCCGCGGTGAGGGCGGTGCTGGGGCTCCACCGCCGGCCGCGTGACGATAGAATGTGGCCAGCGCCCCGAGGTCTCCATGTCTGTCCACAGCTTCGCATCCAAGTCCACCTCCAAGAAGAAGGGCCTCACGGGGGTCGAGACCATCGACGAGAGCGAGACGTCTTCATCGGCGCCCACGCCCACGCCCAAGACGTCCCTCGACCTCACCACTGAGTCCGTCCCGGTCGATGACGTGGAGCAGGAGGTCGAGCAGGAGGTCGAGCAGGAGGTCGAGCAGGTGTCCCCCGAGCGGGCCCAGGAGCTCGAGGCCCTGCTGATGGAGCGCCCGGCCCCCGACTTCACGAAGCCGGTGAAGCAGGAGCAGGTGGTCGCCCACGCCGGCGCCGCCGCCGCCGCCATGAAGAACAGAGACGACGTGGCGCGCAACGTGCTCGAGACGGCCTTCAAGTCGAGCTGGAACCACGCCAAGCACGCCCTGGTGGGCGACGCGACCACCGAGCCCGTCATGCAGCAGCTCATCGAGTTCCGGCAGCGCACCTACGACCGCGTGTTCGGGCTGACGATGATCGAGATCGAGACGATCAGCCGCACCGAGACCTCGCTCACCGAGGGGTCCGCCGCGGGGTCGTCCACCCTCGAGTCCGACATCGACGCCAACTTCAAGGGCCTCGACACCGAAGAGTCGGTGGCCATCTTCAACCGCATCTTCACCGAGAGCGAGGGCTGGGCCTATGAGTCGGGGGTGGTCTTCGACATCAACGCCTACGCCGTCGACTTCATGAACGGCACCCAGGACGACGTCTCTGGCGCCAAGCGCGCGCTGGCCGAGGGGGCCCGCGCGGGCTCCGAGACCGGCGGGGTGACCTCCGAACAGCCCGACCCCGACGTGGTGCAGGCCGACATCCAAGACCAGGACGCCTGGGCGCTCGTCAAGGTGCGCCAGTACACCACCCAGGCCGAGTGGGAGGCCCACAAGAAGAACGCCGCGGTGCCCAAAGAGACCGCCGCGCTCGCGGAGTCCCGGCACCTCAAGCACTACACCTCGCTCGCCGCCAAGATGCACAGCCTGTCGGGCACCCCCGACCTGGGCACCGCCGAGGGGCTGCTCGCCGCGCCCTCGGCCGACCAGACCCCGCAGGCCAGCCTCGAGTCGCTCGCAGCGGCGATGGTGACCGGCCAAGACGACCCCGACGTGAAGGCCGAGAACCTGCAGCTCGAGGCCGCCAACCGCCTCTATGAAGACCAGCTCGTCGAGGTGAAGAAGCAGCGCATCGAGCTCGTGGCGCTGCTCGCCGACCATGAGGCCGCGGTCAAGGGCGCCAACCCGAAGGTGCTCGAAGAGGCCGAGCGGGCGGTCGAGATCCACCTCACCTTGCTGCGCGACAGCGTGAGCCAGGGGCTGATGCTGGCCAATGAGGCCTACGTCACCGACGGCGCGGTCAACCACGGCGTGCAGGGGCTGCAGATCGGGCGGGAGATCCAGCAGACCACCGGCGAGAGCCTCAACGCGGTCACCGAGAACATGGCCGACGCCATGAAGGAGATCCGTCGCCACGGCGACTCGCTCGGCGAGGCGGCCTTCAAGTCGGGCAAGTACCTCTGGCGCATGGCCGACGCGGCCCGCAACGCCGGCGCCAGCGGCGCCGAGCTCACGGCGCTCTACAAGGCCGGCCACCAGATCGCCAACGTCATCAAGAAGGCCGACTACCCCGCAGACCACGAGTCGCGCGTCGACGGCAAGAACCCGTGGCACGTCGAGTCCGAGAAGGTCATCCACAAGCTGCTCGGCGACAGCATCAAGGACGCCGAGGGGCTGGCCGTGGCGGTGCAGGCCGCCGGCGCCCAGGCCTCGAAGGCCCTCCGGGTCGACTCCGAGACCGGCGAGTCGCGCGACATGCTGGCGCTGGGCGCCCCGGTGAAGAAGGCCCTGCACTGACCGCGGCGGGCGCGCCACGACGGGCCGCCCTGGGCCCCGTCGTGGCGCTGCCGACGCGGGCGGGCCCCCGGAGCGTCAGGCGACCGGGCACGGGCTCATCCCTCCCCGGGGTGTGCGCAGGCGCGCCCTACTCGATGCGCTCGAGGGTGACGCTGCCGAGGCCCTGGGGCGGCGCGACCACCTCGGTCACGCGCCACCGCACGCCCTCCACCTCGACCACCGAGCCCTTGCCCACCCACTCGCTCGTGTCGCCGGGCAAGGCCAACGCGCACATGGGGCCGCGCACCTCGGTGCCGTCGGCCAGCGTGTAGGTGCCGTTCATCACGTTGCCCATGGGCACGCGGGTGTCGCCCAGCCAGCCAACGGTGGTCTCTTCGATGGTCTCGGTCACGGCGGGGTCCTGTTGCGGGACGGGGGGAGGTGCGGAGCGCGCGGGCGCCTCCGACACGGTGGCGGGTGACGCCGAAACGGGTGGCGGGGTCGCCGGCCCGGAGCCGGCGCACGCCAGGCCCAGCAGGGCGATGCAGCGAGCCCCGAGCCCCGGCATCAGCCGCCTGAGCCGATGCGGAGCGCCTTGTAGAAGCGTCGGAAGTCGTCGACCGAGAGGTCACCCACATGGTGGCTGCCCCAGGGGTTCTGCAGCGTGATGGTGCCCGCGTCGAGGTCGACCGACTCGGGCGCGTAGGCGTGGTTCCAGTACACGTTGTGCTTCTTGGCGTCGCGCGTCAGGTCTTCGTCGTCCTTGATGTTGCGCGTGCTGGCGACGATGGGCTGCTTGTCCTCGAGGGCGAGGGCGATGTAGAGCAGCACCTCGTCGTTGTCCATGTTGTCTACGCGCATGTAGTTCTCGGGCTTGCCCGTGAGCAGCTCGCTGGCGCCAGCGAACACGAAGCCGCCGCCGTTGATGTTGCCGCCCGAGATGAGGTCGTAGCTGTCTTTGTGCTGCGCGACGGTCTTCTCGATGAGGGCAGCCCAGAGCTCGGTCTCGCCGCCGGCCGAGTCTCCCGTGCCCGCGTAGAGGGTCTTGCCGGCCGACTTGACGGCCAGCCGCGAGTCGACGGTCTGGGTGACCGCCCGCGGCCGGCTGTAGCGGCTGCTGCGCAGGTACAGCGTGACGTCGAAGGTGCCGTCGCCGTTGTCCTTGATGATGTCGCGGATGGCGTCGGGCTGGGCCCGCGCCACCGCCGCCATGCCGGCGATCAGGTAGCAGTCGCCCAGCGCACCCTGGATGGCGTCGTTCGCGTCGATGTCGTTCGCGTCGCTGGCGCCCTTGACGAAGGCCGTGCCGGACTCGAAGTCTTCGTACTCTTTGCCCTCGTGCTTGGGCCGCAGGCCGGGCAGGGCGTCGCGCTGCCGCGCGCGGTCGCCACCCTGAACATCGACGTCGTCGCCGTCTTCAGCGAAGATGAACTTGTCGGGATCTTCGCCGAAGCCGACCATCCACGGCTCGACCGAGCCGCCCATCTGTTGGCCGGCCTGGTTGACCAGGGCCTGCGCGAGGAAGGAGTTGCTGAACTCGGGGTGCTGCTCGAGGGCCACCGAGCTAGCGCTCGACCCCGATCCCGCGCGCGAGCCGCCGCCGGACTTGTCTCCGGCGAGCTTTCGGTGGAGCTGGGATGCGGACATGAGAGACCTCCGAGGGGGGCGCGCGCACGACGTCAGCTCCATCGTAGCCGATGGGTCGGGGTCGGACCGATTGCAGGGTGGTTCCCGACGACCGCGCGCTCGTCACCGCTGGCCGCTATCCTGCGGGCATGCGCACCCTCCCCTCGTCCTTCGTCCTCCTGGTCGCCTGCGCGGGCCCCGAGCCCGCGTCCGGCGATAGCGCCGAGAGCGGCCCCTCCACCGTGGAGTGGAGCCCGATGGCGGTGCCGAGCGGCGCCCTGCCCGAGGTGCGCGGCCAGGTCACCCGTCGCGGCATCGTGCACCTGCACTCGGCCTGGTCACACGACGCCTGCGACGGCGATCCCCTGATCGACGGCGCCCCCAACCAGCCCTGCCTCGACGACCTGCGGGCCGGCCTGTGCGCGGCCGGCATCGACGTGGCCTGGTTGACCGACCACCCCACCCACGCCGCCGATCAGCCCTTCGACGCGCGCCTGCACGTCGAAGAGGGCCGCGACACCTGGGTCGAGCACAGCGGCGCCCGCATCGGCGCCCGGTGGGCGTGCGACGCCGACGGCGCGGCGATGGGAGACGCGACCGCGGCGGGCTCGGCGCTGCTGCGCCCCGGCTACGAAGACGACCTGATGCCGATCGGCATGCGGGGCCCGCTCGACCCCGACCTGCAGGTCGAGTCCGAGCTCGCGCGGGCCGCGACCCAGGCCTCGATGACCGCCATGCAGGCGGCCGGCGCCGACGTGATGATGGCCCACACCGAGGGCAAGACCCTCGACCTCCTCGAGCCGCTGGTCGACATGGGCCTCGCCGGGGTCGAGATCTTCAGCCTGCACGCCGCCTTCGACCCCAACATCCGGGGCGACGACCTCGGGCTCGATCCCCTGGGCTGGACCGACGGCCTCACCACCTTCACCGCGGCCGACGCCGTGGCCGAGCCCGACCTGATGGTCACTGGCGTGCTGGTCGAGCAGGCCCCGTCCATCGCCCGGTGGGACGCCCTGCAGTCCCGCGCCCGCGTGGAGGGCACGGCGGTCACCGCCGCCCCCCAGCCCGTGCTGCCCAACCTGCACGCCGACGGCGAGCGGGGCGACTCCTACCGGCGC